>DASUPQ010000576.1 GCA_036280995.1 Actinomycetota bacterium
TTCGAGGCGATCGTGATCGCCGTCATCGTGGTCGCCAACGCCGTCCTCGGCTTCGTCCAGGAACGCAAGGCCGAGCAGGCGGTGGCCGCGCTGCAGCGGATGGCCGCCCCCACGGCCACGCTGCTGCGCGACGGCCGGCAGGTGCGCATCCCCGCCGCCGAGATCGTTCCCGGCGACGTCCTGGTCCTCGGCGAAGGCGACGCCGTCGGCGCCGACGGCCGCCTGGTCCAGGTGGCCTCCCTCAGCGTGGCCGAGGCGTCGCTGACCGGCGAGAGCGAGCCGGTGCTCAAGGACACCGCGACCCTGCCGGCCCCGGCGCCGCTCGGGGACCGGACCAACATGGTGTTCAGCGGCACGGCCGTGACCCGGGGACGGGGCCAGGCGGTGGTGACCGCGACCGGCATGGCCACCGAGATGGGCCGGATCGCCGCCCTGCTCGGCCGCACCAAGGAAGAGCGCACCCCCCTGCAGCGCGAGGTCGACCTGGTCGGCCGCGTGCTCGGCATCGCCGTGGTCGCCATCGCGGTCGTGGTCATGGCGGCCATCCTGGTGACCTCCGACATCCGGCAGCCGAGCGACCTGGTCGAGGTCCTGCTGCTGGGCGTCTCCCTGGCCGTGGCCGCCGTCCCCGAGGGCCTGCCGGCGGTGCTGTCGGTCGTCCTCGCCCTCGGCGTCCAGCGCATGGCCGCCAAGCACGCCATCGTCAAGAGGCTGTCGTCGGTGGAGACCCTGGGCTCGGCCTCGGTCATCTGCTCGGACAAGACCGGCACCCTGACCAGGAACGAGATGACCATCCAGCGGGTGGTGACCCGTTCCGGCGAGGTGACGGTGACCGGCATCGGCTACCGGCCCGAGGGCGACCTGCGGGCCGACGGCCATCCCCTCTCGGACGGTCCGTTGCTGGACGAGGTCCGGGCCGTGCTGGGCGGGGGCAGCCTGGCCAACGACGCCGTCCTGGGCGAGGACGACGACGGCCAGTGGAGGATCCAGGGCGACCCCACCGACGCCGCCTTCCTGGTCGCCGAGCGCAAGCTCGGCATCACCGAGCAGCGCCGGGCCCGTTTCGAGCGCGTCGGCGAGGTGCCGTTCACCTCCGAGCGCAAGCTCATGACCAGCATCGAGGTCGACGCCGGCCGGGAGGGTCGCATCGCCGTGGTGACCAAGGGGGCCCCCGACGTGCTGCTGGCCCGCTGCACCTCCGAACGGGTCGGGGAGGCCGAGGCGGCCCTGACCGAGGCCCGCCGGGCCGAGATCCTGGCCGTGGTCGACCGCCTGGCCGAGGCGGCCCTGCGCACCCTGGCCGTCGCCTACCGGCCCCTGAAGGCCACCGAGCCGCCGGCCGCCGAGGAGTCCCTGGAGCAGGAGCTGGTGTTCGCCGGGGTGGTCGGCATCATCGACCCGCCACGCCCGGAGGCGGCCGCGGCCATCGCCGAAGCCCACGGCGCCGGCCTGCGGGTCATCATGATCACCGGCGACCATCCCCGCACCGCCGCCCGGATCGCCGCCGACCTGGGCATCGCCGAGCCCGAGGTCGGCCAGGACAGCGTCCCCTCCCTCAGCGGGCTGGAGCTGGACGCCCTCGACGACGAGGCGTTCGCCGAGCGGGTCAGGTCGGTGTCGGTCTACGCCCGGGTCGCGCCCGAGCACAAGCTGCGGATCGTGGACGCCCTCCAGGCCGACGGGAACATCGTCGCCATGACCGGCGACGGCGTGAACGACGCCCCGGCCCTGAAGTCGGCCGACATCGGCGTGGCCATGGGCGTCGCCGGCACCGACGTCACCAAGGAAGCGGCCAAGATGATCCTGGCCGACGACAACTTCGCCACCATCGTGGCCGCCGTGCGCGAGGGGCGGGCCATCTTCGCCAACATCCGCAAGTTCCTGCGCTATCTGCTGTCGTCCAACATCGGCGAGGTGCTGACGATGTTCCTGGGGGTGGTGGGGGCGTCGCTGATCGGCCTGGACGTCGCCGGCGGGACGGTGGTGGCGCCCCTGCTGGCCACCCAGATCCTCTGGATCAACCTGCTCACCGACACCGGCCCGGCGCTGGCCATGGGGGTCGACCCGCCACCGGGGGACGTGATGCGCCACCCGCCCCGCAGGCTCACCGACCGGGTCATCGACCGGGAGATGCAGCTCGGCGTGGTCTTCGTCGGGCTGGTGATGGCGCTGGTCACCCTGGCCACGATCGACCTCAAGCTGCCCGGCGGCCTGTTCGAGGGGTCGGCCGGGCTGACCGAGGCCCGCACGGCCGGCTTCACCGTGCTGGTGCTGGCCCAGCTGTTCAACACCGTCAACTCGCGCTCGGAACGGGTCAGCGCCTTGCGCGGCCTGTTCACCAACCGGTGGCTGTGGGCGGCCATCGCCCTCTCGCTGGCCCTCCAGCTCCTGGTCGTGCACGTGCCGCTGCTCAACCGGGCCTTCGGCACCACGCCGCTGTCGGCCGGCGACTGGGCGCTGTGCGCGGTCATGGCCAGCGCGGTGCTCTGGACCGACGAGCTCAAGAAGCTGGTCGTCCGACGGGTGGCGCGTAGGCGCTGAGGCAGGGCCGCTAGACCCGGACGAGCACCTTGGTGCCTCGTCCTTGCCGCAGCTCGCCGAAGGTGTCGACCAGCTGGTCGGCGGTGATCTCCGCAACCCAGCCTTCGGCCGAGTACCTGCCCTCGGCCATGGCCGCGATGACCGCGTCGAAGTCCTCGGGCAGATAGGCCAGTGCCCCGACGACCGAGGTCTCGCTCATGACCAGCACGGTGGGATTGAAGTCGAACCCCTTTTCGTGGAGGGCCACCACGACCAGTCGCCCACCTGGGGTCAGGCTGGTGATCGCCGAGAGGGTGGCGACACCGGCCCCG
>DASUPQ010000577.1 GCA_036280995.1 Actinomycetota bacterium
CCTCCGGGGTGAACGCGGCCATCCCGTCCGCCCCGAGCGAGACCACGACGGTCTTCGCGCCCCGCCGCCGGAGCTCGGTGGCCGCCGCGGCGACGTCGCAGACGCCGGTGGTGCCGAGCAGCTCGCCCGCGTTCGGCTTCACGATGTCGGCCCCGGCCGCGGCGGCCTGGAGGAGGGCCGGACCGACGGTGTCGACCAGGACCATGACCCGATGCGCGGCGGCCAGGCGCACGAGCCGGGCGCAGGCGGCGTCGTCGGTACCGGGTGGCAGGCTTCCGGAGACGACCAGCGCCGTCGCCCCCGGAAGCCTCGCGGCGAGCCTCGTTTCGAGGTCGTCCCATCTCGTTGCGGGAACGGGAGGGCCCGCCTCGTTGAAGAGGGTCGCCTCGCCGTTGCTGGAATCCACCACGGCGATGGATCGTCTCGTCGGCCCCTCGACCGCGATCAGCTCGTGGGCGAGCCCACCCCGAGCCAGGTCGGCCGTGACGGCGCCGGCCGTCCCGCCGCCGACGAACCCGAGGACCACGGTGTCGTGGCCCAGCGCCCGGAGGACGCCGGCGACGTTGACCCCCTTGCCGCCGGCCCGCTCCCCGACCCTTCGCACGCGGTGGCTCGACCCCGGAGTGAGCTGGTCGACCTGGTAGGTGACGTCGAGGGCGACGTTGGGGGTGACGGTGAGGATCATGGCGTCCGCCCGTCGACCCAGGACCCTCGGTACAGGACGGCCCGCACGGTGAGGTCCTCCTCGAGCACCACCAGGTTGGCCAGTCGCCCCGGCGCGATGCGGCCGACGTCGTCGAGCCCCAGCACGGCCGCTGGCGTGGTGGCCGCCGCCCGCGCGGCCGCGGCCACGGGGAGGCCCTGGCCCTGGACGGCACGCCGGAAGGCCGTGTCCATCGTCAAGGTGCTGCCCGCCAGTGCCGACCCGTCCGCGAGCTCGGCCCGCCCGTCGCGCACCCGGACCGCCGATCGACCGAGGGTGTACAGGCCGTCGTCCGCGCCGGCGGCCGCGATGGCGTCGCTGACGAGCGCGGCGCGAGCCTCGCCGACGGTCTCCAGCACCCAGCGCACGAGCGACGGATGGAGGTGGAGGCCGTCGTTGATCAGCTCGCAGACGACCTCCGGACGTTCCATCAGCGCCACGACCACACCCGGTTCGCGGTGGTGGATCGGCCGCATCGCGTTGAAGAGGTGGGTCGCGACCCTGGCCCCGGCGTCCACCGCCGCATGGGCGACGTCGTAGGCGGCGTCGGTGTGACCGATGGCCGGCACCGCCCCTGCCGCGGCGACCTGGGCGACGGCGTCGATGCCGCCGTCCAGCTCGGGAGCCAGGGTCGCCATGCGGACGGCGCCGGGCCGGCGGCACAGGAGCTGGTCGAGGGCGGCTGGCGTCGGGGCTCGCAAGAGCTGCCGAGGGTGCGCGCCACGACGGGCCGATGACAGGAACGGCCCTTCCAGGTGGAGTCCGGCCACGGTCTCGTCGTCGACCAGCTCGGCCAGGGCGGAGATCTGCCGCAGGAGGTCCGCAAGTGGCGCGGTGACGAGGCTGGCCAGCAGGGTGGTGGTGCCGTGCCGCCGATGGAAGCACGCGACCGCGGCGCCGTCCTCGGCGGAGCCGGTCGTGAAGCTGCCGCCCCCGCCACCGTGCACGTGGATGTCGACGAAGCCCGGGACGACCAGCCGGCCGCCGGCCGGCTGGTGCCGGTCCACGGGGAGGTGGCCGCGACCGACCTCGGCGAGCCGTTCGCCCTCCCAGCGGACCCAGCCACCCTCGACCACCTGGTCGTCCTGGACCACCCGCGCGTCCGTCAGGATCGTCACGCACCGCCTCCGACCTGCGGGGTTCCCGTCCGCCCGAGCGTCTCCCAGGCCAGGAGGGCGGCGCCGAGGACGCCGGCCTCGTCCTGCAGGGTGGCGGGCACCAGCCGCGGCTGCCGGACCGCGCCGAGGTGGCGACCCAGTGCCTGGCGGATCGGCTCGAAGAGCAGCCTCCCCGATCGGGCCAGCCCGCCGCCGAGGAGGATCGCCTGCGGCGCGAGCACGACGGAGGTCCAGGCCAGCGCCAGCGCCAGCGCCGCCGTGGCGTCGGCCCAGACCCGCCGGGCGGCCGGGTCGCCGGCGGCCATCCGTTCCGCGACCTCCCTGGCATCGGACGGCGGCCGCCCGGAGGCGGCCGCGTAGCGGCGGGCGATCGCGGCGGCGGAGGCGACCGCCTCGACGCAGCCACGCCCCCCGCAGGTGCACGGTTCCCCGTGGCCCAGGTCGACGTGACCGATCTCGCCCGCGTAGCCGCCGCCGCTGACGAGCCTTCCCTGGATGACGATTCCGGCCGAGACGCCCGTGCCGATGGGGACGAAGACCAGGTCCTGGAGTCCCTGGCCGGCGCCCAGGCGCCACTCCGCCAAGGTCCCGGCCCGGACGTCGTGGCCGAAGCCGACCGGCATCCCGGTCGCCCGCTCGACCAGGGACCGGACGGGTACGTCCCGCCAGCCGACGTTCTCCGAGTGCACGGCCAGTCCACGCCGTTCGTCGACGATGCCGGTGACCACGAGCCCGACGCCGTTGACGCCGGCGTTCCCTGGCGCCGCCGCCGTGAGCTCGTCGACCGTGGCCAGGATCGCGGCCAGGACCTCGCCGGGCCCGCGGTGGCGGGGGGGCGTCGGCCGGCGCAGCCGGGAAACGACCCTGGCGTCGCGGTCGACCACCGCTCCCTTGATCGTCGTCCCGCCGACGTCGATGGCCGCGACACAGTCGGTGGGGGACAGGGGGATCGCCTAGCCCGACCGAGAGGGAAGGATCACCGATCGGCTGAGGTTGCGCGGCCGGTCCGGGTCGAGCCCCCTGGCCGCGGCGAGCGCGACGGCCAGCCGTTGCGCCTTCACCAGCTCGGCCATCGGGTCCCCGGTGGGGGTGAGCACGAGCGCGCCGGTGGCCGCGACCTCCTCCGGCAGCGACGCCGGGGGATCGGAGAGGAACCACACCGCGCTCCGGGCGTCGGTGATGCTGATGGGGCCATGCCGGTACTCCATGGCCGGATACGACTCCGCCCATGCCGAGCAGGCCTCGCGCAGTTTGAGCGCCGCCTCGTTCGCAAGCCCGACGGTCCACCCGGAGCCCAGGAACGTGAACTGTGTCCGCTCCAGCAGGCCGGCCGGCAGCTCGGCCACCGCGGCCTGGTCGGCCTGGGCGACGGCCGGCCCGAGGTCCTGACCCAGGCTCGCCCGGAGCAGGGCGAGCGTGGTCGTGGCGAACCGGGTCTGCACCACCGACCGTTCGTCGGCGAAGTCGAGCACGATCGTCTGGTCGGCGGCGCCGGTCACGGCGGAGGCGGGGTCCGCGGTGACGGCCAGGGTCGGCTGCCGTCCCCGGAGCTGCTGGAGGAGGGTGAGGACCTCGGTCGTCGTCCCCGACCGGGTGATGGCGAGCAGCCGGTCGTAGCCGCGCCCTCGGGGCATCTCGGAGGCGGCGAAGGCGTCCGTCTCGCCCCGGCCCCCGGACTCCCGGAGGGAAGCGTAGGCCTGGGCCATGAACCAGGACGTCCCGCAGCCCACGACCGCGACCCGTTCACCGTCCCGGGGCAGCAGGCCCTGGGACCGTGCGGCGACCTCGACGGCACGCCGCCAGCAGGCCGGCTGCGACAGCAGCTCGGCATGGACGAACGGTTCCCGACCCATGGCTACTTGAGGGTGCCGCTGGTCAGGCCGGCCTGGACCTGCCGGTAGAAGAGCAGGTAGACGACCACGACGGGAACCATGGCGATGGTCAGGGCGGCGAACAGGGCGCCCCAGTCGCCCTCGTAGCGCTGGCTGGCCAGCAGTGTCGCGATGCCCTGGGCGAGCACCGGCTTCTCGGGGGACAGGAACTGGGGGAGGACGAACTGGTTGAACTGGCCGATCACGTTGAAGATGCCGATGCTCAGCAGGCCGGGCTTGGCCATCGGCAGCATCACCCGGAAGAAGACGCCGGCGTGCGAGCAGCCGTCCATGAACGCGGCCTCGGCGACCGACGTCGGCAGCGTCTTGAAGAACGCGTGCATGAAGAACACGGTGAACGGCAGGGAGTAGGCGACATAGACCAGGATCAGTCCCTGGTAGGTGGACAGCATGCCCAGGTTCTGGACCACGAAGAACAGCGGCACGATGGCCAGGAACACCGGGAACATCATCCCGGCGGCGAACAGGTAGTAGACGAGCCGGTTGCCGGGGAACCGGTACCGGGCCAGCACATAGGCGGCCATCGACCCGAGCAGCATGGTCAGCACCACGCCGCCGGTGACGACGATGACGCTGTTGAGCAGGTACTGGCCGACGCCCTTGTCCCAGGCCCGGGCGAAGTTCGACCACTGGAAGACCTCGGGCAGCGACCACGGCGAGCCGAAGATCTCGCCCGAGGTCTTCACGGAGGCGAGCAGGGCCCAGGCGAACGGGACCAGCACCATCACCGACCAGCCGACCAGGACGACGTGGGAGAAGACGTTGACCCCGACGTCGCCGGCCCGGCCGGTCCTGCGGCCGTCGCCGGGCCGCCTGGGCGGCGCGGTGGTCGGTTGGCCTGCGTCGCCGGTGCGTGTCGTGACGGCCATGGCGGGTCCCTCAGTACTCGATCCGCTGGCGCCGGGTGGCGCGCAGCATGATGGCGGCGATGATCAGGGTGAAGAAGAACAGGACGACACCCATCGCCGACGCATAGCCGGCGCGGCCGAACTGGAAGCCGTTCTGGGCGATCTGGAGGGAGATCACCTGGGTGGCGTTGGCCGGTCCGCCCGGCCCGGGGGTCATCACCGCGACCAGGGCGTAGACGTCCAGGGCGAGGATCGCCAGGTACACCCAGGAGGTCTGGATCGTGTCCCACAGCAGCGGGATCGTGACCCGGAAGAAGGTGGCCACCCGCCCGGCCCCGTCGATCAGCGCCGCCTCGTAGATGTCCCTGGGGATCGAGGACATGGCGGCGTTGAACAGCACCAGGTAGAACCCGACGCTGCCCCAGACCAGGACCCAGAGCACGCAGTACAGGGCCAGGTTGGGGTCGGCCAGCCAGCCCGAGCCCCCGAACCCGACGCGCCGCATGGCGCTGTTGACCAGGCCCGTCGGCGTCGGGTCGAGGATGACGGCCCAGATCACGGCGATCACCGGGACCGACAGCACCTGCGGCAGGAAGAAGGCCAGCTTGTAGAACCCGGACCCGCGCACGCCCCTGACGCCGACGCCGGATCCCGCCCCGCCCACGTTCAGCAGGAAGGCGTAGAACAGGGCCAGCAGGATCACCGCCAGCGGCATGCCCACCAGCAGCACCAGGTTGTTCCGCACCGCGCGCAGGAACAGCGAGTCCTGCGTCAGCGTCTGGAAGTTCTGCAGCCCGACGAAGTCAAACTGTGGCGAGACGCCGGTCCAGTTCGTCAGCGAGTAGTAGAAGGCCTGGACGAACGGCGAGATCACGAAGATCGCGTACAACGCCAGGGGCAGGACCAGGAAGCCCACGATGAACCGGTACTGACCGTGTCGCATCGCACTCCTTCTCCGCGCCGGGCCGAGGGACCTCGCCGGCTAGCTGCGCGTGCGCTTCTTGGTCTGCGGGTCCTTGGCGGTCTCGTCGGCCGCCTTCTGGCAGGCGGCGCAGAACTCGTCGGCGGTGACGCGGCCGGCCGCCAGCTCACCGAAGGCCGTCTCGATCTTCGGCCGCATCGGCGAGTACCAGACGAAGAAGTAGTAGTTCCAGTTGTTGTCGCCGCCGGCCTTGACGAGCTCGCTGGCCGACGCCGCGGCCGGGGTGAGGTCGAGGCCCTCGCCGGCGCCGGTGACGACGGTCGGGGCGGCGGTGAGCTCGGTGAACTTCGACGCCCCCTCCTTCGACAGCATGATCCGGAGGTACTCCTGGCCGCCGGGGACGTTCTTGGCCTTGGCGGGCACGATGAACGCCTCGGCCGCGCTGACCCGGGTGGACTGGAACGGCAGCTTGGAGCCGTCCATCAGGGGGGTCGGGGCGACCGTGGTGGCGAAGTCCTCGGGCGCGACCTTCTTCTGCTCGTTCTCCAGCCACGAGCCGGAGGGGATGAAGGCCGCCTTGTGCTCGTTCCAGCGGGTCTGCGACTGGATGTGGTCCAGCCCCTCGGTGCCCTGGAGCATGTAGCCCTTGGACTTGATCTCCAGCAGGGCCTCGGCGGCCATCTTGACCGACGGGTGCTTCCAGGCGTTCGGCTCCAGGCTGTCGATCGCCTTGACCACCTCCACGCCGCCGTGCTTGACGGCCATGTCCATCGTCACCTGCTGGATGTAGTACGGGTACTTGCCCTGGTGGGCCATGGGCGCGATCCCGTCGCCCTTGATCTCCTCGGCGAGGGTGAGGAAGTCGTCCCAGGTCTCGGCCGGTTGCCAGCCCTTCTGGTCGAACAGCGTCTTGTCGTACCAGAGGCCGTAGACCTCGAGGGCGTAGTTCAGGACCAGGATCTTGCCGCCGTAGTCGCCGGCCTCGATCGCCACCGGGTTCAGGGTGTCCCTGATCTTGCCGCCGTCGATCGACTCGGCGTCGAACAGCGGGGTCAGGTCGGCCAGCTGGCCGGTGTCGGCGAGCGTGGCCAGCGGCAGCTGCTCGGCGCCCGAGTTGTCGATCACGTCCGGGGGGTTGCCGCTGTTGAAGCGGGGCTGGAGCTGCTGGCGGATGTCGGTGATGCCGGCGTGCTTGATCTCGGCGTTGGGGAACTTCTTCTTGTACAGCTCCTCGTGGAACTTGGCGTAGTCGTCGCCGTAGCCGCCCTTGAAGATGACGACGTCGAGGGGGGCGTCGGCCTGCACGCCGAAGGGGTTCTCGGCGCTCGTCTCGCCGCCGCCGCTCTCGGTGCCCCCGCCGCCGCCGCTGGCGCAGCCGGTCAGCAGGGAGCCGCCGCCGGCGGCGGCGACCGAGACCAGGACGGCCCGCTGGAGGAACAGCCGCCGCGAGTACTGGTTGGGGGTGCCCATGGACCTGTCTCCTTTGAGAGATCGGGGGACTCAGGCAGTACGTCGGATGCGTCCGGCGTATCGAGCTTCCAAGGTGCTGTTGCGTTCATACCCACCAGGGACGTTGGCTGACACATAGACGGGCGGTGCCTCGCCGGCCTCGAGCAGCCGCCGGACGACCTCGGCGACGACCAGCTGGGCGAGCAGGGCCGCCGTGATGGACGACACCGCGCAGGCGGTGCCGCCGCCGGGCAGGGGGAGCACGGCGTCGCCGTAGGGCGCGCCGTTGTCGAGGGCGACGTCGGCGTGGTCGATCAGCTTGGCGCCGGACGGGTGCCGGGAGTCCACGCCCGTCGTCTGGGTGAACGAGGTGATCGCGATCAGCCGGTGCCCGTGCTCCTTGACCAGCCGCGCGAACTCGACGATGGCGCCGTTGACGCCGGAGTTCGAACCGATGACGAACACGTCGGCGGCCGCCACCGCGGCGAGGTCGTACAGACGGTGGGCGACCTGTGGGTCGCGCTCCAGGAGGCCGTCGCCGAGCACCTCGGGCGACTCGCCGCCGAAGATGACCACGTCCCGCAGGGAGATCCGGTTGGTCGGCACCAGCCCGCCCGCGCGACCGGCGAACTCCATCGCCAGGGCCTCGGAGTGCCCGGTCCCGAACGCCTGGACGACGCCGCCGGCCCGCAGCGACGCCACCACCAGCTCGGCCGCCTGCTGGACCGGCCCCCCGGCCTGCCGGCTGACCCTGGCCATGATCGGCGCGAGGGCATCGAGGTAGGCCTGGGCGCTGACGGCGCTCCCAGGGGCCCCGGTGCCGCCGGCCGCACTGCGCGCGTCCACCATCGAAGCTGGCCTCCTGTCCATCGGCTGCCTGCCGCTGCGACAATGTCCATTCCCGCTGACTGGAGCCCCTATGCGCACAGAGTCGTTGGTCCTCGGCGGCGACCTCGGGGGGACCTCGACGCGCGTCCTCGTGGCCGGGACCGACGGGCGGGTACGCGGCCGGAGCACCGCCGCCGCCGGCAATCCCGTCAGCCACCCCGACGGGGCGGCGGCCGCGTTCGGCGACGCGCTGCGCGCGGCGCTGGCCGGGGTCGACCCCGTCCGGGTGGAGGCGTCGGTGATCGGCGTGGCCGGGGTGTCGGCGCTGCGGACGGCGTCGGTGGCCGCGCGGTTCGGGCGGGTCTGGGCGGACGCCGGCCTGCGCTGCGACCCCGGGTACGCCGCCGACCTCGAGGTCGCGTTCGCGGCCGGCACCCCTGAGCCCGACGGCTCCGTCCTGGTCGCGGGCACCGGGGCGACCGCCGGGGCCGTGACCGACCGCCGGTTGACGCGGACCGCGGACGGCCACGGCTGGCTGCTCGGTGACGACGGCTCGGGCTTCTGGCTCGGACGCGAGGCCGTCCGGGCCGCCCTGCGCACCCTCGACGCCGGGGAGCCCCCTGGCCGCCTGGTCGGCGCCGTGCTCCGCGAACTGGGCGCGGCCAAGACGGCCGACCAGGTCCCCCCGGCGCGGGCCCGGCCCGCGGCCGAACGGCAACGCGACCGGGTGATCGAGGCGGTCCACTCGCGTCCCGGTGTCCAGCTGTCGGCGCTCGCCCCGCTGGTCAGCGCCGCCTACCGGGACGGCGACCCGGAGGCGCGGTCGATCGTCGAGCGTGCCGCAGCCGCGCTCCTCACCACCCTCGGCCGGATCCGGCAACCGGGCGAGACCACCCCGATCGTCCTCGCCGGGAGCCTGATGAGCGACCCGTCCCCGGTGGGGACGACCGTGCGGGCGCTGCTCCCGGGCCAGTTCGCCGGGCCGGTCCGCCCGGCACGCACCGAGGTGGGCGGTGCCGCCTGGCTGGCCCTGGCCGCGCTCGACCCGACGCTCGCCAGCCGCGACGCTCACGCGCGGCTTTGTGGCTGACGCTTCGGGGCGTCACCTGGCGCCCGCGCCGGCCGGCCCGCGGACGAGGGTGTCGGTGGCGGAGCCGGCGAGCAGGCCGCGTCAGCCCTGGTGGCGCCCGCCGAACTGCCAGTCGTGGACCTCCACGCTCGCATACAGCCCGGCCTGCACGTAGGGCGCCCCGGCCAGCATGGCCTCCACAGCGGCGCGGTCACCGAGCTGCACCAGCAGCGCGCTGCCCACCCACCCGGCGCCGTCCTCAGCCAGCAAGGGGCCGCGCAGGATGAACCCGTCGCGGTGGCCGGGCTCGCCCAACCAGCGCCGCTGCGCCGCCTCCAGGGCCTGGCGGGCCGCCTCCACGCCCGGCTTGGCGCGGCCGATGACCAGGAAGCGCTGGTCATCGCCGGGCTCGGCGGGGTAGTCCCACATCGTGCGGCCCAGCGCGTTGCGCCAGCGGCGCACCAGCACCTCGCCGTACACGCCGGCCCGGTAGAAGGGCTCCTGGAAGGCGAACCCCCGCGCTGCCTGGGCGTCGGGCAGGTCCACCATATGCATGCTGCCGGTCCAGGTGGTGCGGTCCGGGGTCAGCGTCGGCCCCCTGGCGATCATCGCCTCGGCATAGCCGTCCATGAACGACCAGTGGGCCTCGGCCAGCTCCTCGGCCAGCGCCTCGGTCCCCGGCCGGCCACGGCAGTAGAAGAAGTATTCCACGCTCAGGCACGCTCCCTTCCACGCCTGTTCGGTGCCCTCGGTCCCGCCCAGATCAGCACCCGCCGCATAGCCACCGTGTCCAGGAAGCGGGACAACTCCGAACCTTGCCGCCATGGCATTAGCATGGCCTGAACAAGGCTGCGATCGATGGGCTTGCTCTCACGCGCCGGGTGGCGTATGAGCGGGAGGGCGGCAGGATGCGGGCACGGGCTGGCTGGTCATCGTCGTCGCTCTGTCCCTGGGCCGCGCGCAGCCTCTCCCGCCAGTGGCTCGGCGGCGGCGTCACCGTCAGGACGCTGCGCACCGACCCCGACCAGGTTGCGGGGATGCTGGCCCTCCCACCGGCGGGCAGCCCAGCGCGGGTGGCGGTGCTGGCCATCGGCGGCTCGGGGGCGGCGTTGGCATGGCGGCGGACGCGGCCCTGCTCGCCTCCCACGGCCATCCCACGCTCGCCCTGGCCTACTTC
>DASUPQ010000578.1 GCA_036280995.1 Actinomycetota bacterium
GGTGCCCGGCGGGGCCTACCGAGTCAACGACGCTGAAAGACGTGCTTACAGCAACAGTTCGTGGTGCCGGGAAGGCCCCCGCGTCAGTCTTATCAACGGGCTCTCTCGCACCAAGGAAAGCCGAGCTTGGCCGGGCCACCCGATTCTCATCCCTCGTGGCGGCCCCAGGCCATGGGGGTCTTATCAGGGTTCTGCACCCGGGCTTGTTGCTGCAGCCCGGCCGGCTGCCCCCCGACAAGCGAGCCCCGCCTGGGCGGTCGCCTTGTTCGGGGGAGCCCTGGCGGGGTCTGGGCCAGGGACAGCCCCTGTATGGACGGGCTGTCCCTGGCCACCGGCATGGTGCGTTGCCGAGGACCTGGTCCTCGGGTCCCAGGACTCCTTAGATCGTCCTGCCGCGTCTGCCCGTCACCGAGGCCGCGATCATGACGAGGACGGCCGCGACGATGATGCTGATGATCCACCGGATCCAGTCGATGCCGCGCGTCGCGTCAACACCGAGCGCTGCCGCGAGGTAGTAGCCGATGAGCACGCCGCCGATCCCGCAGACAATGGTGAGCCAGAGCGGAATGTTGTCGCGGTCGCCTGGCGCGAAGAACTTGCCCAGCAGGCCGATGATGATGCCTGCGATGATCACACCGATGATGTCCACAGCGACTCCTTTCACCGATTGGGGACGGTTGATTCCCCGGCATCACGGAGTCCCCGTCCGATCGAGGGCTCAATCCTGCAAAGGGATCATTGCACAACTGAGGTCGCGGACGCCGGGGGGGATGTGGTGGGCAGGGACGGGATCGAACCGCCGACCTTGCGGTTTTCAGCCGCACGCTCTACCGACTGAGCTACCTGCCCGGGGACCGGGGCTTGGGGCCCCGGTCGAGCGGTCCCGACGGGATTTGAACCCGCGACCTCCGCCTTGACAGGGCGGCGAGCACAGCCAAGCTGCTCCACGGGACCACGCATGGTGGTCTTCCTGTGCCCCCAGCGGAGTTCGAATCCGCGTCGCCACCTTGAAAGGGTGGTGTCCTAGGCCACTAGACGATGGGGGCCCGGCTCGGTTGCGGGGTGGGCCGCGTCGGCCTCGAACCGACGACACCCCGGTTAAAAGCCGGGTGCTCTACCAACTGAGCTAGCGGCCCACGACAGAGCGCGCCGATGGTGCCATCGCCACCGGCGCCCTGTCAAAGGATACCGCGCGGCCACCTCCAGCCGGGCGTGGTCGGATGTTGCGGCGATGGCCGCTGGCCTGGAGATGTCGTTGTGCCACAGGGCGCGGCCGGTGCAGGCGCCCCGGTGGTGCCGGGCCGACTTGCGGGCCATGGCGAGCGAGTGCGAGCGGGGGGACCCTTGAGCAGGTTGTTACTCGGCCGCTTCGCGCTCGGCCCTGGCCTGGTCCGCCGGCAGCAGCTTGTAGCCGACGCCGCGGACCGTGGCGATCATCGACTCGTGCTCGGGGCCGAGCTTGGCCCGGAGGCGGCGGACGTGCACGTCGACGGTGCGGGTGCCGCCGAAGAAGTCGTAGCCCCAGACCTCCTGGAGGAGCTGGGCCCGGGTCGAGACCCGGCCCGGCCGGGCGGCCAGGAACCGCAGCAGCTCGAACTCCTTGTAGGTCAGGTCGAGCGGCCGCCCGCGCAGGCGGACCTGGTAGGAGACGGGGTCGACGACCAGGTGGCCGACCCGGATGGCGGCGTCGGGGTCGGCCACCACCGGACGCTGGGTGAGCAGCCGGACCCGGGCTTCGACCTCGGCCGGGCCGGCGTCGGGGAGCACGAAGTCGGAGGCGCCCCAGTCGCGCTGCAGCCCGGCCAGGCCGGCCTCGGGCATGACCACCAGGATGGCCAGGTGCTCGCCCCCGCCGCCGCGCAGGCTGCGGCAGAGCGCCTGGGCGCGCGACAGGTCGCGGGTGGCGTCGATCACCGTCAGCTCCTTGGCCGCGGCCGCGGCCAGGCTGGCGTCGTCGAGGGGCAGCGTGGCCACCGGGTGCGCCAGGTACTCCAGGGCGGGGAGGACCTCCTTCGCCCCCCCGGCCCGGCCGGTCAGGCAGGCGAGCTCGGCCACCCGATCTCCTCCGAAGCTGGGATTCGCGGCCGCCAACACCGAACAGCCGCGCACCCTACCATAGCGGCATGGTGAGGATCCGACTGTTCGCCGCCCTCCGGGAGGCGGCCGGGGTGCCCGAGGTCGAGGCGCCGGCGGCGCCGCTCCAGACCATCCTCGACGACCTCGGCGACCGCTTCGGGGAGCGCTTCGTGGCCGTGCTCGGCTACTCGAGCGTGCTGGTCGACGGCGAGCGCTGGCGCGACCCGGCCGCCCCGGTCCCCGACGGCGCCGAGCTGGCCCTGCTGCCGCCGTTCTCCGGGGGCGGCTGATGCGCAAGCTGCTGATCGCCGTCGTCGTGCTGCTCCTGCTGGGCGCCGCCGCCGACTTCGCCGCCGCCCGCGTCTTCGAGGACCGGGTCACCGAGGCGCTGCAGCGCGAGTACGACCTCGGCCGCCGGCCGGTGGTGCAGGTCCGCGACGTCCCGTTCCTGCCCCGCCTTCTGACCGGGCGGTTCTCGACCATCGACGTGGCCGCCACCGACGCCTCGGCCAAGGGGATCAACGCCGCCCAGCTCCAGCTGACCCTCCACGGCGTCGAGGTGCCGCGGGAGGTGCTGCTGGGCGAGCCCGGCCGGGTCACCGTCGAGCGCGCCGACGGCACCGTCGAGCTGACCGAGGCCGAGGTCAACCGGCTGCTGGCCGACCGCCTCCAGGGCGGCGCGCTGGCCATCGAGGAGGACGGGGTCGAGGTCCGGACCCAGGTCCCGTTCCTCGGCCAGACGCTGGACGCCCTGGTCGCCGGCGAGCTGGGCGCCCGCGACGGCCAGGTCACCTTCACGGCGGAGGAGGTCCGGCTCGGTGACCAGGGGGCGCTCGACCCGGCCCAGGCCGACCTGCTCGCCTCCCGGTTCACCTTCCAGGTGCCGCTGCCGGAGCTGCCGGCCGGGATGCGCCTGGAGCGGGTCGAGACCCGGCCGGGGACGGTGGTGCTGAGCGGCCGGGCGGCGTCGGTCGGGGTGGCCGCCTGATACGCTGGCTGGCATGACCCTGGAGTTCTGGTACACGGCCCTGCTGGTCGCGATGCTGGCCGCCGCCGGCCTGTTCGCCGTGTACGTGGTCTACCGGCTGCTCAAGGACTGAGCGGCGGGACCACCGGAGAAAGGAAAGACCCAGGGAGTCGGCATTCCGCTGCGCGGCGCCACCTCGGTCGGACCAGGCCGAGGCTCCCTGGGTTCGGTGAGCTGTTTGGATTCCGGGGGTGATCCATTCCCCACGATCGAGGCTGAGTCGCCCTACCGGGCAGTCACCTCACGGGTCCGTACCGGTTCTGACAGCTGGACCACCTCCCTTCTCGTGTACGCCCAGTTAGCCACACGTGAATCCGGACCGCAAACGACTATGGCTACCATGGGGCCATGGCAGCACTGACCAGCATCGTCGACCGGCCGGACCTGGCAACGGTGGCCCTCGCCGGGAACGACGTGCTGCGCTACCTCCACGCCGTCTGCACCCAGCACACCCTCGACCTGGAACCGGGCGACGCCACCCAGGCGCTGCTGCTGTCGCCCAAGGGGAAGGTCGAGTTCGCCTTCCGGCTGGCCGTGCTGGACGAGGGCGTCCTGCTCGACACCGAGGCGGAGGCGGCCGGGGCGCTGGCCGAGCGGCTGGCCCGGTTCGTGTTCCGCCACGACGTGACCGTCGGCCAGCCGGTCGTGGGAGCCGCGTCCCTGCTCGGCCCCGGCGCCGGCGACCTCCTGGCCGCGGCCGGCCTGCCCGTCCCGGCCCCCGGCCGGGCCGGCGTTGGCGGCCCCGACCTTGTCGTCCACCACACCCCGGCCGGGTTCGACCTGGTCGGCCCGGGCGCACTGGTCGTCTTCGCCGCCCTGGAGCGGGCCGGGGCGGAGCGGCGCCCGGCCGAGCTGTGGGAGCAGGTCCGGGTCGAGCTCGGCCTGCCGAGGGCGGGCCGGGAGCTGACCGACGACGTGCTCGCCGAGGAGGCCGGGCTGCTCGGCTCCCACGTCCACCTGGACAAGGGCTGCTACCCGGGCCAGGAGACGGTGGCCAGGGTCCACAACCTGGGCCAGGTCCAGCGCCGCCTGGCCGGCCTCCGGTTCGAGCCCGCGGGCGCCGGGGACGGCGACGGCCTGCCCACCCCCCGGACCGACCTGGTCGCCGACGACGGCCGCCGCGCCGGCCAGCTCCGCAGCGTCGTCGACCACCCCCGCCTGGGCCCGATCGGCCTGGCCTACGTCCGCCGGGTGGTCGACAGCGGCCGCCTGGTCCGGGCCGGGGACCGGGTCGCGACGGTCGTGGACCTGCCCTTCCACTAGTCTGGCCGACCATCGCTCCCGCCGGCTCGGCCCAGGCGAGGGCTACCCGCCTGGCCAGTCAGGCCCTGATAGCCTCGGGGCTCCAGCGTCGGAGGCGGTGTCGGAGTCCAGGAGGCGGTCCGTGGAGGTCCTGGCCGAGGTCGAGCGGTCCGGGTTCGTCGAGAGCCGGCACCTGGGCGCGGTCGCGGTGGCCGACGCCGACGGCCGGCTGCTGGCCAGCGCCGGCGACCCGGACCTGGTCGTCTACCTCCGCTCCACCGCCAAGCCGTTCCAGGCCCTGGCCGTCCGCGCCCTCGGGGTCGAGCGCGAGCTGGGCCTCGGCCAGGTGGCGCTGGCCGGCGCCTGCGGCTCCCACAACGGCGAGCCCGACCACGTGGCCTCGGTCCGCAAGGTCCTGGAGGCGGCCGGCCTGGACGAGACGGCCCTGCGCTGCCCCCCGGCCCTGCCCACCGACCGGACGGCCCGCGCACGGGTCGACGGCCCGGCGGCGGTGTACCACAACTGCTCCGGCAAGCACGCCTACATGCTCGCCGGCTCGGTCGTCCAGGGCTGGGCCCCCGAGCGCTACACCGAGCCCGACCACCCCCTCCAGGGAGTCGTCGGCGACACCCTCGGCGACTTCGCCGGCGTCCCGATCGAGCACGTCGGCGTCGACGGCTGCGGGGTCCCCGTCCACGCCATGCCCCTGCGCGGCCTGGCCACCGCCTACGCCCGCCTCGGCGCCCGGGCCGCCACCGGCGAGGACGGCCCGGCGGCGGTGGTCGAGGCCGTCCGCCGCCACCCGTTCATGCTCTCGGGCACCGGCCAGCTCGACACGATCCTGCTCGAGGTCACCGACGGCCGCATCCTGGCCAAGGTCGGCGCCGAGGCCACCTACGGGGCCGTCGACCTCTCCACCGGCACCGGCCTGGCCCTCAAGGTCCTCGACGGCGCCCCCCGGGCCCGGGCCGCCGCCCTCCTGGCCGCCGTCCGCGCCCTCGACTGGCTCGACGACGGCCAGTGGGAGGCCGTCCTGCCCGCGGCCACCGTCGACCTCCACGGCGGCGGCCAGAAGGTGGGGGCCGTCCGCCCGGCCAGGCTCGACCTGGCCGCGCCGGACTGACCTCGGCGCCTGCTTGCAAAAGTTATACAGCAGGACTACCCTGGCTAGCGTCAGGAGGGAGGAACGACGTGCCGGCCGGGATGGACCAGCTGGGTGACGTGGGTCGCTACATCCGGGACCAGCGGCGCCAGGCGGAGCTGTCGCTCCGGAAGCTGGCCAGCCAGGCGGGGGTGTCGAACCCCTACCTCTCCCAGATCGAGCGGGGGCTGCGGCAGCCGTCGGCGAAGATCCTCAAGGACATCGCCAAGGCCCTGCGGATCAGCGCCGAGACGCTGTACGTGCGGGCCGGGATCCTCGACGAGGAGGCCGAGGCCACCGACCTGGAGGTCGGCATCCTCCGGGACCCCCACCTGACCGAGCGGCAGAAGCAGGTCCTGATCGACGTCTACCGCTCGTTCCGGGCCGAGCAAGCAGCCGACGACAAAGGAGTTCCCTGATGCCCACGCCCACCCCCAAGGACGCCAAGCAGGCCCTGTACGCCGTTGCCGGCGCGGCCGACCTGGCCGTCTCCACCATCCGGCACCTGCCGGCCGAGGCCGCCAGGATGCGCTCCCGCCTTCCCGGCGAGGCCGTCAAGACCTACGGCCAGCTGGTGCGCCGGGGCGAGACCCTGGTCACCGGGGTCCGCCGTTCCCGCCCGACCCGCCAGGCCACCGAGGCGACCCGGGTCGCCGTGTCCCGCACCAAGGCGGCCAACACCCGGGCCCGCAGCAGCGCCAAGGCCACCCGCACGTCGGCGAAGTCGGCCAGCACCACCGTGCGCCGCGCCGCCGCCGCCGACACCAAGGCAGCCAAGGCCGCGGCCAGCAAGGTCGGCGAGAAGTAACCACCGTTCGCCGGTAGCATGTGAGCACCCGCGGGTAGACGCCCGCGGGTGCTTCGCGTCACGGTCGCGGAGCGGGAGCGAGCCCAGGGAGCCCGGGTGGAGACGTTCGAGCGGCCGATCCGCCGGGTGGGGGTCCTCTCCGTCCACTCATCCCCGCTGGACCCGCCCGGGGTGGGCGACTCCGGCGGCATGAACGTCACCGTCCGCGCCCTGGCCGGCGAGCTGGCCAGGGCCGGGATCGAGTCGGACCTCTACACCAGGGCCACCTCGCCCGAGGACCCGCCGGTGGTCGAGGTCGAGCCCGGGGTCCGGGTGCTGCACCTGCCCGCGGGACCGCTCGAGCCCGTCCCCAAGCAGCACCTGCCCCGCTACCTCTGCGCCTTCCTCTGTTCGCTGCTGCGGGCCGGGGAGCGCCACGGCCCCTACGACGTGCTCCACAGCCACTACTGGGTGTCGGGCTGGGTGGCCCGGCTGGCCCGGGAGCGCTGGGACAGTCCGGTGGCCCACTCCTTCCACACCCTCGGGCGGGTCAAGAACCTCAGCCTGGCCGACGGCGACCAGCCCGAGCCCCCGGCCCGCCTGGCCGGCGAGGAGCGGGTGGTGGCGGCCGCCGACCGGCTGCTCGCCCCGACCCCGGCCGAGGCCCGCCAGCTCGTCGAGCTCTACGGCGCCTCCCCGGCCAAGGTCAGCATCGTCCCCCACGGCGTCGACCGGACCCGCTTCCACCCGGGCGACCGGGCCGCCGCCCGGGCCGCCCTCGGGATCGCCCACCGCCACGTGCTCGCCTTCGTCGGCCGGCTCCAGCCGCTCAAGGCGCCCGACGTCGCCGTTCTCACCCTGGCCGCCCTGCGCCGCCGGCGGCCCGACCTGGACACCGAGCTGCTGGTGGTCGGCGGGGCCTCGGGCAACGGGAGCGGCGAGCCGTCCCGCCTGGCCCGGCTGGCCGCCGCCCACGGGGTCGCCGACCGGGTCCGCTTCCTCGCCGCTCGGCCGCACGACCGCCTGGCCACCATCTACCGGGCGGCCGACCTGGTGCTGATGCCGTCCTGGTCGGAGTCGTTCGGCCTGGTCGCCCTCGAGGCCCAGGCCTGCGGCACCCCGGTGGTCGCGGCCGGGGTGGGCGGGCTGCTGCACGCCGTGGGCGACGGCACCACCGGGGTCCTGCTCGCCAACCACCAGCCGGACTGCTGGGCCGAGGTCGTCGCCCAGCTGCTGTCCAGCCCCCGGCGCCTGGCCGCCATGGGCGCCGCCGCGGCCCGCTTCGCCGGCGCCCACGGCTGGGACCAGGCGGCCGCCCGCCTGATCGAGATCTACGGCGACCTGGTCCAGGAGCCGGTGCTGGAGCAGATGGGCTAGTGCTGGCCATCCGCCGGGCCCTGGCCATCGGCGCCCACCCGGACGACGTGGAGCTGCAGGCAGGTGGGACCCTGGCCGCCTGGGCGGGGCGGGGCGTCCACGTCGAGCTGGCCTGCTTCACCGCCGGGGAGAAGGGCAGCGCCGACCCGGCGGCCGATCCGGAACGGCTGGCCGGGGTGCGGCGGGCCGAGGCGGAGGCGGCCGCGCGGTCCCTGGGGACGGCCGTCCCGGTCCACTTCCTGGGGGCGGTGGACGGCGAGCTCGAGGTCACCATGGCCCTGCGCCTGGCCGTGGCCCGGCTGGTCCGGACGGTGCGGCCCGACGTCGTCCTCGGCCACGACCCGTGGCGCCGGGACCTGCTCCACCCCGACCACCGGGCCGCCGGGCTCCTCACCGTCGACGGCGTGGTCGCGGCCCGCGACCCTCTCTACGCCCCCCAGCTGGCCGCCGAGGGCCTGGGTCCCCACCGGCCCCACACGGTGCTGCTGTTCGGCACCGACGCCCCCGACGAGCTGGTCGACGTGACCGTCACCATCGACGCCAAGCTGGCCTCGCTGCGCGCCCACGTCAGCCAGATCGGCGACCACGCCGACCTGGAACGGCGGGTCCGCACCTGGAACGCGGCCATCGGCGCCGGCGCCGGCCTCCTTTACGCCGAGGCCTTCCACACCCTCGACACCCGGGGCCGCTGACCGACCGGC
>DASUPQ010000579.1 GCA_036280995.1 Actinomycetota bacterium
CGCCAAGGCCCGCGGCCGCGAAACCGCCGGCGACACCGCCCAGCCGGACCGGACCGGCGACACCGCCCAGCCGGACCGGACCGCCGACACGCCCGGCGACGAGCCCGCCGGATCCGCGGCCCCCTCCCGGACGGCCCGGCCGCGCGGCGGCTCCGGCGAAGCGGCCGCCCAGGCCCCGGCGCCGCCCAACGGCCCCGCCGACACCCAGGCCGCCGCCCCGGCGCCCTCCCGGACCAGGTCGCGCCGCCGCGGCGGGAGCGGCAACGGCGAGCCCCAGCCGGCCCAACCCAACGGCGACCCGCAGCCGGCCAACGGCGACGCCCAGCCCGCCACCGGCACCCGGACCTCCGGCGACACCCAGGCCGGCACCGGCGCCCGGACCTCCGGCGGCCGCGGCCGGCGGCGGGGCCGCGGCGGTGGCCGCCTGGCCGCCGTCGACGCCGACGCCCCCGCCGCCACCGACGCCACCGACGCCCCCGCCGAGGGCGAGGCCAAGGAGCCGCAGGGCGGCGGCCGCGGCCGGTCCGGCTCCTCCGAGCGCTCGACCCGGCTGGAAACCCGCTCCCGGCGCGAAGGCGCCCGCCAGGCCGACCGCGGCCGCCGGCGCCGCCCGTCCGGCCTGACCGAGGAGCAGAAGCGGATCCTCCGCGAGGAGGGCCCGGACCGGCGCATGGTCGTCACCGAGGGGGCGGAGCGCACCCAGATCGGCGTCCTCGAGGGCCCGACCCTGGTCGAGCACTACGTGACCCGCAAGGCCGGCCGATCCATGGTCGGCAACATCTACCTGGGCCGCGTCCAGAACGTCCTGCCCGGCATGGAGGCCGCCTTCGTCGACATCGGCCGCGGCCGCAACGCGGTCCTGTACGCCGGCGAGGTCAACTACAACGAGGAGGACCTGGACGGCGAGGCCCCCAGGATCGAGAAGGTCCTCAAGGCCGGCCAGCCCGTGCTCGTCCAGGTCACCAAGGACCCGATCGGGGCCAAGGGGGCCCGGCTGACCGCCCAGGTCTCCCTGGCCGGCCGCTACCTGGTCCTCCAGCCCGAGGACAACACCTTCGGCATCTCCCGCCGCCTCCCCGAGACCGAGCGTTCGCGCCTGCGTGACATCCTCAAGGAGGTGCGGCCCAAGGGCCTCGGCCTGATCGCCCGCACCGCCGCCGAGGGCGCCAGCGCCGACGACCTCCGCGCCGACCTGGCCCGGCTCCAGACTCGCTGGGAGGCGGTCGAGCGCAAGGCCAAGAAGTCCAGCGCCCCGGCCGTCATCTACTCCGAGCCCGAGCTGGTCGTGCGGGTCATCCGCGACATCTTCTCGCCCGACTTCGTCGAGCTGGTCGTCGACGGCGACGACCTCTACCAGCGGGTCGAGGAGTACCTGACCGAGGTCGCCCCCGACCTGCTCCCCAAGCTGCACAAGCACCAGGGCAAGCTGCCGGTGTTCGAGCACTACCGGGTCGTCGAGCAGATCCACAAGGCCCTGGAGCGCAAGGTGTGGCTGCCGTCGGGCGGCTCGATCGTGATCGACCGCACCGAGGCCATGACCGTCATCGACGTCAACACGGGCAAGTTCGTCGGCAAGGCCAACCTCGAGGAGACGGTGGTCGCCAACAACCTGGAGGCGGCCGACGAGATCGTCCGCCAGCTCCGGCTGCGCGACATCGGCGGCATCATCATCATCGACTTCATCGACATGCTGTTCGAGCGCAACCAGCAGGCCGTGGTCGACCGCCTCCGGGCCGCCCTGGTCAGGGACAAGACCAAGAGCCAGGTGATGGAGGTCTCCTCACTCGGGCTGGTCCAGATGACCCGCAAGCGCGTCTCGGGCGGCCTGCTCGACAGCTTCTCCGAGACCTGCCCGACCTGCGACGGCCGCGGCGTCGTCATCACCCACGAGCTCTAGCCGGCCGGCCCGGTCGGGCCGGCCGGAGTCTGTTGATCGTCGGCCGAAGGCCGACTCCGAGCCGTCGCCGTCGTGCCGGTGGCGGTGACCTCCAGCAGGTCCCCACGCCAGTGGACCCGGAAGCGGAGCGACCCCCACGAGGCGGGCACGTGCGGGGCGAAGCGGAGCTCCCCGCCGTCGACCGTCATGCCGCCGAAGCCGAGGACCAGCGCCTGCCAGAGCCCGCCGAGGGCGGCGATGTGGACCCCGCCGGCGGCGGTGACGCCCCGGTCGAAGTCGAGGTCGAGCCGGGTGGCCCGCCGCAGGTAGCGCTCGGCCGTGCCGAGGTCGCCGAGACGGGCCGCGACCAGCGCGTACACGGCCGGGCTGAGGGAGCTGTCGTGGACGGTGAGCGGCTCGTAGTAGCGGTAGTTGGCCTCCTGGACGGCGCGGGGGAAGCGCTCGCCCAGCAGGGCCAGCAGCAGCACCACGTCGGCCTGCTTGATGACCTTGAGGCGGGCCAGCCGGCTCCAGCCGAGCGCCGCCTCGCCCGAGGCGGCGGGGGAGCGCAGGGCGGCCAGATCGACCTCCTCGAGCTGGTGGAAGCCACGGTGCTGCTCGATCAGTCCCGTCGCCGGGTCCTGGCCGTCGACCAGCCCGGCGGCCACGGTCCGCCAGTCGTCCAGCTCGCCGTCCTCGAGGTCGAGCGCCGCCCGCAGGGACCGCCAGCGGCCGGGGTGGCGGTCGGCCAGCCAGGCGGCCAGTTCCACGGCCCGGCCGAGCAGCCAGGCGGCCAGCTGGTTGGTGTAGGCGTTGTCGTCGACGTCCTCGTGGTACTCGTCCGGCCCGATCACCCTGCGCACGTGCCAGCGGCCGTCGGCACCGGGCTTGGCCCGGGACGCCCAGAAGCGGGCCAGCTCGAACATCAGCTCCGCGCCCTCGTCGAGCAGGAACGCCTCGTCGCCGGTGGCGGTCCAGTACTGCCAGGCGGCGAAGCCGATGTCGGCGCCGAGGTGGTGCTCCTGCTCGCCGGTGAGGATGGGCCGGCGCTCGCCGGCGCTGGTGATGTACCAGGCCGGGGTGACGTCCTGCCCGCTGTCGGCCGACTCCCAGGCGTAGGCGGCCCCGCGCCAGCCGGCCGCGGCGGCGATCTCCCGGGCCGCCGGCAGGGTGTGGTGGCGGTAGGCGAGCATGGCCCGGGCCGTCGGCGGGTGGGTGTGGACGAAGAAGGGCAGCACGAACGTGTCGGTGTCCCAGAACACGTGGCCCTTGTACTTCTCGCCGGTGAGCGACCGCGCCCCCGGGGCGGCCCGCGGGTCGCCGGGGTTGGCGCTCCCGATCAGGTGGTAGAGGGCGAACCGCACGTCGCGCTGGAGCTCGCCGTCCCCGGTGATCTCGACATCGGCGGCCGCCCAGCGTCCGGCCCAGGCGGCCGCGCTCCGCTCCAGGGCCGCGGGCAGCCCGGCGGCGGCCACCTGGCGCAGCCGCTCGGCAGCCCGGGCCGCCGGGTCGGGGTCGTCGCGGCCGGTGAACACCGTCACCAGCTTGTGGAGCCGCCACGCCCGCCCGGGCGCCGCCTCGAAGCGGTGGCGGCGCACCAGCGCCCGCTCGGCGGGCGTGTCCTCGGCCGGCACCTCGCCGCCGTCGTCGGCGATGAGCGTGGTCGAGGTGGCCAGGCAGACGCCGACGCCCTGGTCGGCGGTGCGGGTCTCCAGCAGCAGGCCGCCGTCGACCCGCCCGGTCCGGTGGCCGAGGAGGTGGCGGACGCCGTTCTCGTTGGCCACGTCGCCGTCCACGAC
>DASUPQ010000580.1 GCA_036280995.1 Actinomycetota bacterium
GGCATCCGCGGCCACGCCGGCAGCCGAACCCCGGGATGCCGGGGCCCCCGAACGGGAGGGTGGCCGAGCCGGAGGAGGGGTGCCGGGGGTTGTCCACAGCCCCCCGGCGCCGCCAGCCCCGGTGCCGCTGGTCGGGCGGGACCAGGAGTGGGCGGCCCTGCTGGAGGCCTACCAGGGGGTGGCCGGCGACGGGCGGCTGGTGGTGGTCGAGGGCGAGGCCGGGATCGGCAAGACCCGGCTGGCCGACGAGCTGGCCGGCCACGTCCGGTCGCTGGGGGCGGCGGTGGTCCGGGGCCGCTGCTACGAGGAGGAGGCCGGGGTCGCCTACGGGCCGTTCATCGAGGGCCTCCGCGGCGCCCTGGCCGCCGGCGCCACCCTGGACGGGGTGCCGCGGCACTGGCTGGCCGAGGCCGGGCGGCTGCTGCCCGAGCTGGTCGAGGCCCATCCCGGGCTGCCCGACCCGGGACCGCTGGACGGCCCGGCCGCCGGCCGCCAGTTCTTCGAGGGGGTCAGCCAGGTCCTGCTGGCCGCCACCGCCGGCCCGGGGGGGTCCGGGGGACCGCCAGGGTGGTCCCCCGGTGGATCGCCCCCCGGGCTGCTGGTCCTCGACGACCTGCACTGGGCGGACGAGGCGTCCCTGGACGTGCTCGCCTACCTGGTCCACCGGCTCGCCGGCCGGCCGCTGCTGGTGGTGGCCTGCTGGCGCTCCGAGCAGGTGCCGGCCGACGCCCGCCTGCGCCGGCTGGCCGCCGAGGCCCGGCGGGACGGTCACGGCCAGGTCCTGGAGCTGGGCCGTCTCGACGCCGCCGCCGTGGCCGAGCTGGTCAGCGCCGTCGCCCCCGCCCGGGCCGGGGCGGCCGGGCTGCTGCACGAGCGCACCGAGGGCCTGCCGTTCCTGGTGCTGGAGTACCTGGCCGTGGTCGGCGAGGACGGCGAGCTGCCGGCGCTGCCGCCCGGCGGGGCCCGCGACCTGCTGGCCGCCCGGGTCCGCGGGGTCGGCGACGCGGCCCGGCAGGTGCTGGCCACCGCGGCCGTGCTCGGCCGCTCCTTCGACGTCGACACCGCTCGGGCGGCCAGCGGCCGCAGCGACGAGGAGGCGGTGGCCGCCCTGGAGGAGCTGGCCGCCCGCGGCCTGGTCCGCGAGGTCGCCGGGGACGTCTACGACTTCGGCCACGGGCTGGTCCGCGACCTCGTCTACGCCGAGACGAGCCTGGCCCGGCGGCGGCTGCTGCACCGCCGGGTGGGGGAGGCGCTGGCCGCGGCCGCCCGGGGCCGCCGCCCGCTGGAGCCGCCGGCGGCCTCGATCGCCCGCCACCTGGAGCTGGGCGGCGCCGCCGCCGAGGCCGCCGCCTGGCACCGGACGGCCGGCGACCAGGCCCGGGCCGTGTTCGCCAACCGCGAGGCCCTGGGCCACTACCGGGCCGCGCTCGCCCTCGGCCACCCCGACGCCGCCGGCCTGCACGCGGCCGTCGGCGACCTGGAGACCCTGCTCGGCAACTACGACGCCGCCCTGGCCGCCTACACCGAGGCCGCCGAAGGGGCGGGCGACGCCGACCGCTGGGTCATCGAGCGCAAGCTCGGCGCCGTCTCCGCCCGCCGCGGCGACTGGGACGCGGCCGAGCGGCACCTGACCGCGGCCCTGACCGCGCTCGGGCCCGGCGGGACCGAGGGCGGCCGGGCCGGCCTGGCCGCCGACCGCAGCCTGGCCGCCCACCGCCAGGGCCGCGACGACGCCGCCGAGCAGCTGGCCAACGACGCCCTCGACCTGGCCGGCGAGGCCGGCGACCCGGACGCCCTGGCCCGGGCCCACGGCATGCTGGGGATGCTCGGCGCCGCCCGCGGCGACCACGACGCCGCCCGCCGGCACCTGGAGCAGAGCCTGGCCCTGGCCGAGGCCCTGCCCGACCCCAGCGCCCGGGTGGCGGCGCTCAACAACCTGGCCCTGGCCCTGCGGGCCACCGGCGAGATCGGCCTGGCCACCGAGCACACCCGGACCGCCCTGGAGCTCTGCGCCCGCCAGGGCGACCGCCACCGCGAGGCGGCGCTGCACAACAACCTGGCCGACCTGCTGCACCTCGGCGGCCGCCACGCCGAGGCCATGGACCACCTCAAGCAGGCGGTGGCGATCTTCGCCGAGGTCGGGGAGCCGGGGGCCCTGGAGCCGGAGATCTGGAAGCTGGTCTCCTGGTAGCTCCCTGCTGTGGGAGGCTTGGCCGATGGCCCCGACCCTCAGCCGCAGGCAGGCCGTGGCCGCCGGCGCGCTCGGCGCGGCCGCGGTCATGGCCGGCGGCGCCGGACTGGTCCAGGCGGGGGTGCTGCCCGGCCGCTACCGGGTCGGGCGGCTGCTGGGGGCCTGCGACGTCGGCGACCTCCCGCCCACCGACGTCGCCCCGGCCCGCTGCGCTTCGCCAGCTTCCCCTCCGAGCAGCGGGGGCGGCCGGTCGGCTACGGCGTCGCCTGGCCGCCCGGGTCCGGCCCCGGCGACCGGCTGCCGGTCTGCCTGCTGCTGCACGCCGCCGCCGGGGACGAGCGGGCCCCGTTCCAGCGGCTGCGGCTGCACCACCACCTGGCCCAGGCGGTCGGCGCCGGCGGGATCCGGCCGTTCGCGCTGGCCTCGGCCGACGGGCGGGGGAGCGGCTGGCGGCCCGGCCCCGCCGACGACCCGTTCGGGATGCTCCTGGAGGAGCTGGCCCCGCTGCTGTCCGGCCTCGGCCTGCGCACCGGCCCCGGCCAGCTCGGGGTCCTCGGCTGGTCGATGGGCGGCGCCGGCGCCCTGCGCCTGGCCGAGGCCCACCCCGGGCGCCTGGCCGCCGTGGTCGCCACCAGCCCGGCCATCGCCGAGACCGGCTCCGAGGTGGCCGGCGCCGGCCGCCTGACCGGCCTGGCCGTCAAGGTCGACTGCGGTGCCAACGATCCGTTCGCCCCCGGCGCCCGCGCCCTGGCCACCACCCTCCCCGTCGCCCAGATCGCCGTGACCAAGGGCTGCCACGACGGCCGCTTCTGGCAGGAGCAGGCCCCGGCCCAGCTCCGGTTCCTGGCCGCCGCCCTCAGCGCCTAGGGGCCGGGCGCAGCCACAGCGATGCGGCGGTGGGCTGCACCGTCTGGTCGGTCACGGCCAGGGTGGCGGCCACGGCCGGGCTGGAGCCCTCCGGCAGGTGCCGACCACCACCAGGGCCGCGGCCACCCCGGCCAGGATGGCGGCCAGGGCGACCCAGCGCAGCTGCAGCCGCTCGGCCCGGCGCCGCGGAACCGCTGCAGCAACGCCACCGCCCCCACGAGCAACGAGACGAGGACGACCAGGGCGGCGGCCCCGTCGGCCTGCCGCAGGAGCCGGTCGGCCGGGCCGCCCGCCGGGCCGGGCACGGCCAGCGGGCTGACGACCGACCCGAAGGGCGGGTCCATCGGGGACCGCTGCAGCGCCTCGGCCAGCATGTAGGCCAGCGGCGCGGCCGCCGCCAGCCACACCCACCAGCGCCAGCGGGGCGACGGCGGCGAGCCGGTCGGGGTGAGGAGCAGGACGAAGCCGATGGCGGCGGGCCACAGGGTCCAGCCGATGTCGGCGAACAGGGCCGCCCAGCGGGCGCCGGGCAGCGGACCGGCACCGGCCAGCAGCGCGTGGCTGGCGTAACGCCCAGCCCGAGCAGCAGCCAGCCCACCGGGTGCCGGGGCCGGCGGGTGACCAGCACCGCTCCCACCGTGGCCGAGGTCACCGAGGCCAGCAGCAACGGCAACGCCTCCCGCACCGTCAGCTGGACCAGGTCGCCCCGGCCGACCCGGCGGTGCAGCTCGCCCAGCCAGGCGGTGACCAGGAAGGCAAGGGTGCCCAGCCCCACCGCCCCGGGCGGCCGCGGCCGCCGTCGGGTGCCACTCCCGGCCGTCGTTCCCCGCCATGGCGGCCAGCATCGCCACCTCCGTCACGGCATCGCTACGGCGCGGTGACCGACGGCACGGCGGTCCGGTGACGTCGGTCACCGGGTCCGCGGACGCCGGTACGCAAGAATGACCAGACCGAGGTGCGACGGCTGGGAGGAAGATGCCGTTTATCGCCAAGTCAGCTGCTCCGGTCGCGTCCGCTCCGGCGGCGCGGCACTGGACCTTCGACCGGGCCGCCCTCGGCGGGCTGACCGCCTTCGTG
>DASUPQ010000581.1 GCA_036280995.1 Actinomycetota bacterium
GGCGCCGACCCGCTCGCCGCCGGCGTGGACGGCCACCGCCCGCTCCCCCGCGGTCTCGACCCTGGTCACCGGCATCCCGCAGCGCACCCTCCCGCCGGCCGCCTCCAGGCAGCGGACCAGCGCGTCGACCGATGCCTGGGAGCCGCCGGCGGGCCGGGCGGCCGGGCTGCCGTGCCCGCCGGCCAGCATGAGCGCGCCGGCCCCGGTGCCGGGGTCGGCCGGGGACTGCTGGGAGTGGGCCGCCCAGTGGGCCAGCGGGGCCTGGAGGCGCTCGTCGGCGACCACCGAGCGGACCAGGTTGGAGGCCGACCCGAGCAGCGCCTGGAGGAAGCGGCCGGCCTGGGGGCCGAGGGCGGCCTCGGCCAGGGCGGCCAGCTCGCGCAGGGACGGCGGCGGGCCGTCCTCGGTCTGGGCGAGCAGGGCGACCCCGGCCTCGGCCCAGCCGGCGAAGCGCCGGTAGGCGTCGGCGTCGGCGTCGCCGACCACCGGCCGCAGGTGCTCGACGGTCCGCTCGAGCGAGGTTGCAAAGGCCAGCGCCGTGCCGTCGTCGCAGGGGGCCAGGGTGGCCTGGTCGCGGAGGTGGAAGCGGAGCCCGAAGCGCGCCTCCAGCTCCAGGTCGGCCGCGACCCCGCTGCCGCGCAGGCCGCCGTGCTCGTACGCGCCGACCTCCAGCCGCCCGCGGCCGCCGGGCAGCTCGACGGTGTGGATGCAGCCCCCGGGGGTGGCGGCCGCCTCCAGCACGACCACGTCCAGCCCGGCCCTGGCCAGGTAGCAGGCGCAGACCAGGCCGTTGTGCCCGCCCCCGATCACCACCACCTCGGCCTGGTTCACCGCTCGGTGCTCATCCGCCAGCCGGCCAGACCTCCCGGCTCAAGGGTCCAGCCGACCCGGACCAGCCGCCTGGCCCGGGCGGCCAGGTGCCCGGGCAGCCTGGCGGCGTTGGTGACCAGGACCAGGTCGGCCGCCTCGACCAGCCCGGCGGCCGCCTCCATGTCGTCGAGCAGGGCACCGAGGACGGCCGCGCCCGAGTACTGCTGCACGATCGCCTCCAGCCGGCGCCGGGAGCGGGCGTCGACCGCCAGCACCCCGACCAGGGACTCGCCGGGCAGGTCGACCAGGGCCCGCATCGCCTCCTCGGAGGCGACGAAGTTCAGCGGCACCACCTGGGCGCCCTCGGGGGCCAGCTCGCGCGCCTCGGCCAGGTGGAAGTAGGGGGTGAGGAGGACGTTGACGTCCTTCAGCTCCTCCGACTCGGCGCCCGCCTGCTCCAGCAGCAGCGGCTCGACGTTCACGCTGGTCTCGCGCTGCACCTGGTCCAGGCCCCGCTGCAGGTCGACCGGGTTGCACTCCAGGAACACGGTCCGGGGCGCCGGCTGGAACACCTCGTCGGCGACCCGGGCGACCAGCTCCTGGAACTCCAGCCGGTCCCCGCCGACCAGCCGCCAGCGGACGGCCAGGCGGCGGATGGCCGCCTCGGCGTCGCGGACCCCGGTCCCGCCGGCCGGCAGGTCGCGCCGGACCACCGCCCCGCGCCGGCTGGTCGCCGTCACCCAGCCCTGGCGGGCCAGCTCCTGCACGGCCCGGCCGACCGTGCTCGGGCTGGTCCCGAGCTCGGCGGCCAGCGCCCGCACCGACGGCAGGGCCCCGCCACGGGGGTAGGCGCCCCGCAGCAGCCGCTCCTTCAGCGCCTCTTCGACATCCCGGGCCGACAGCATCACGAGGCGACGCTCCCGGCGTCGCGCACGGCCGGGAACTCGGCGTCGAACAGCCCCGGCTCCAGGCCGCCGAGGTAGCCGAGGGCCTCCTCCAGCTCGAGCACGTCGCAGTACTTCTGGTGGAGGTCGAACAGGTTGACCTTGTGGGTCAGCTCGCCCCGGTCCCAGACGCACGGCTCGGGGATGCCGACCCGGAAGTTGTAGGAGATCGCGTCCACCGCCGAGGCCCGCACGCAGCCCGAGGTGGTGGTCCCGCACAGCAGCAGGGTGTCGGCCCGCAGGGCGACCAGGTAGCTGACCAGCGGGGTGCCGAAGAACGCCGACGGCTTCTTCTTCTCCACCAGCAGGTCGCCCGGCCGGGGCGCGATCTCGGCCACGACCTCGTTGCCGAGGTGGCCCTGGACGTCGGTGTCGTCGCCGGCGCGCCAGTTCTTGAGGTTCCAGACCCCGAGGTCGAAGCCGTCGGGGCGGCGCGGGTTGGTGGTGTAGAGGACCGGGAGGCGCAGCGCCCGGGCCCGCTCCAGGACCCGGCCGATGGCGGCCACGCCCTGCCAGCCGCGCTCCCCGCAGGAGTAGCGCCAGCGCTTGATGGACTCGAGGATCGGCTCGGGCCGGTCGCCGACGAAGTTGTAGTTGGCGTCGATCACCAGCAGCACGGGCCGTCGGCCGAGCCCCGACGGCCGGCCCCATCCGGCGGCCTCGAACACCTTGCGGTCGGTGTCTGGAAGGACGTCGTCCCAGACCGCCATGTGCGGTTGCCTCCTTGCCTGTCAGACACCGGGCCGGATGCCGGCCAGGGTGGCGTCGGGCCCGGTGCGGACCAGCCGGTCCTTGGGTTCCTTGGGGACGTCGGGCCGGACGGCCCGGGGCAGGTAGCGGCCGCTGGGCTCGCCCACCGGGCGCGGCCCGGGCGCGTCGTCGGCCCATTCGGCGACGACCCGGCCGCCCAGCAGGGTCAGCACCGGCCAGCCGTGGTAGGTCTTGCCCTCCATGATCGACCAGCCGGCCCTGGTGTTCAGGTGCTCGGGGCCCACGGTGACCTCGCGGGACAGGTCGACCACGACCAGGTCGGCGTCGGACCCGACGGCCACCGTCCCCTTGCGGGGGAACAGGCCGTAGATCCGGGCCGGGTTCTCGCAGCACACCTGGACCAGCCGCTCCAGGGTGATGCGGCCCTCGTGCACGCCGTGGGTCAGCATCACCGGCAGGAAGGTCTCGACCCGGGAGAAGCCGGTGCGGCAGTCCCAGATGCTCTGGCGGTACATGGCCTCGCGGTCGGCCGGGGGCCAGGCGACCACATGGTCGGAGCCGACCACGTCGACGTCGCCCCGGGCCAGGGCCTGCCAGAGCGCCTCCTGGGTGTCGCGGTAGCGCAGGGGCACGTTGATGCGCCAGCCGTCGAACGGGGAGAAGCCGAGCCAGGCCGGCCCGGTCTGGGCGTACAGCTCGACCCCGCGCCGGCGGGCCTCGCGGATCTCGGAGAACGTCTCGGGGGTGGTGGCGTGCTGGATGTACATGCGCGCCCCGAGCTGCTCGGCCACATAGGCGTAGGCCCGGACGTGCTGGGCCTCCAGCATGTGGGGCGAGCGGTCGGTCCAGGCGGCCAGGTCGTCGTGGCCGAGCTCGCGCGCCCGGCGCTCGAACACCCGGGCGATCTCCCAGTTCTCCGGGTGGATGGAGCAGATGGCCGGGTCGCCGTAGCGGGCCACCTGCTCCATGACCAGGTACAGGGTGCCGTCGTCGATCCCGACCCCGAGCCCGGCCCGCCGGCTCGGCCAGTTGTGGTCGGCGGCCGGGATGCGGCGGGCCTGCATGTAGAGCTTGTACGAGGTGACCCCGTACTCCTCGCAGTACAGGGGGATCTCCTCGGCCTGCTCGTCGGTCTCCATCATGAAGGTCAGGAAGCAGTCGATCGAGGACACCCGCTCGATCGTCTCCCGCGCCGTCGCGAACGCGTGGGAGAACGGGACCACGTCGTCGGCCTGTACGAACTCCTTGAAGGGGCGGGTGCCCAGGCGGGTGCTGGGGGCCTGGATGCCCCAGGTGGTGATGCCGGCGCAGGCCGCGGCCCGGCTCTCGGGGGCCAGGTCGTCCTCGAAGGGGACGTAGCAGCCGGGGTGGGCCTCGGAGTCGACGATCCCGGGCAGGATATGGTTGCCCCGCACGTCAATCGTTCGCCGGGCCGGGGGGAGCAGGTCGTCGCGGGCCACGGCGACGACGGCACCCCCGTCGATCGCGACCCCCGCCTGGAGCACTCCGTCGCCGGTCACCACCCGGCCGCCGACGAGCTTGAGGTCGACCTCCCGTGCCGGCATGGGCTCCCCTCCCGGGTCTGTCTCTTGTCTCGGACAGCGGCTAGAGGATAGCGTATGCGGCATGCCGCTGGACATCCGCAAGCTGGTCGTCCACCTCGAGGAGGTCAGGGCCGAGGGTGGCCGCGGCGACACCGGCGGGCCCCTGCGCAAGGTCGCCGCCCTGGCCGTGGTCCCCAATCCCTATGCCGGCCGGCCCTGGAGCGGCGACCTGGACGAGCTGGTGGAGCCGTCGGGGGCGCTGGCCGCCGAGCTGGCCGCCGCCGCCCTGGCCGTGCTGGGCGGGCCGGTGGAGAGCTACGGCAAGGCCGCCCTGGTCGGCCTGGACGGCGAGCAGGAGCACGCCAA
>DASUPQ010000582.1 GCA_036280995.1 Actinomycetota bacterium
GCCAGCCATCCCACGCTCGGCGTAGCGGGCCCGCCACTTGTCCACCACCGGCCGGGTCACCCCGACCCGGCCGGCGATCTCCTGCTTGGCCAGACCATCGGCGGACAACAACACGATCCGGGCCCGCCGCGCCCGCCCGGCTGGCACCGTCGAGGACTTCACCCACTGCTCCAACTTCCGCCGGTCGCCCCGGCGCAACGGCAACGCGGCAGCAGGATGATTGGCCATACCCCGATCATCCCACACAACCGTATATTTATTTCAACGACACGCCACTAGAAGTCCAACAACTGAATTCGATGAATTCCAGAAGGAAGACAGATAGATGGATTTTCGCCAGATGCAGTACCTGGTCACCTTGGCCGACGAGCAGCAGTTCACCCGCGCCGCCGCGATCTGCGGGGTGTCCCAGTCCGGTCTGTCGGCCGCCATCCGCGCCTTGGAGGACGAGCTGGGCTCGACGCTGTTCCACCGGACCACCCGGCGAGTGGAGCCCAACGCGGCCGGGCTCGCGCTGCTGCCCCACGCCCGCACAATGCTCGCCCAGGCGGCGGCCGCCCGCGACGCGGTCGTCCGGGCCAGTCGCGAGCTCTCGGGCAGCCTGCGGGTCGGAGCCGAGCAGTGCCTAGCCTCGATCTTTCATGGCGGGCTTGTTGATCATGGTGCCGGCGTCTCGCCGGCTCTGTCGGTCTGATTGTGTCGGGTGGGTGTGACAGTTCGGCGAGTGTCGTCTCGCTTCGCGCCGGGTTCCACGGTCCCGGGGTTTGCTGGTTCGGATGACGGATGGGATTCCGGCGGGTCAGCCGGGTCTGGCGAGGGTGCGGAGCCGGTTGATGCCGTCGGCGATCAGGGTGGCCCAGGGTGATCGGCTGGCGAGGTGCAGCAGGGTGCGTCGGCCGGTGCGGGCGAGTTGCGCGGCGACGGTGAAGAGCCGATAGCGGAGCCGTTTCGGTTCCCACCGGCGGGCCTCGTGCTCGGTGAAGGCGAGGAGTTGCATCCAGGCGACCAGCTCGGCGGCGAGGCCGACCAGGGCGCACCAGATCCGGTTCTGGTCGAAGTCGTGCAGGGGGAGGTTGGTCAGGCCGGTGTCTTTGGCGTTGCGGATCCGGTCTTCGGCGCGGGCCCGGCGACGGTGCCGGAGCTCCAGGTCGGGGAGTTGGCCGCCGCGGGTGTTGGTGGCGAACGCGGTGATCCGGTGCCCGTCGACGTCAGTCAGGCGCAGCTGCGCGCCGGGATGGGGACGTTCCTTGCGGGCGATCACCCGCATCTCTGGGGGCCAGCCGGACAGGTCGAGCAGGCCGGTGAGCTCGGCGACCCAGGCACCGTCGCGGATCTTCCCGTCGCTGGTGTAGGCCGGTGTCCACACCCGGTCCGGGATCGTCGCCAGCACCTCGGAGATGTCGCCGAGGGTGAACCCGACCGAGTACGACAGGTGGCGTTCGGTCAACCAGTCAAGGAAAGCGTGGGTGCCGCCGGCCGAATCGGCACGGATCAGCACCGTCTGGCCGGGCCGTGTCCCCGGTCGATGTCGGGGTAGCTGTGCGAGTGCCTTGCGGGTGGCGGTGATGTGGTCGGCGGCGGTGTTCGACCCGGCGTTCCCGGGTCGCAGCAGCAGGTGCAACGGTTCCCCGGTGCCGGCTTGGCCGTGGTCGACGAACGCGCACAACGGGTGGAACCCATAGCCCCGTTTGAACGTGGGCGCGGCGTGTTCCTTCTCCGAGTGCGACGTCACCAAGGTCGCGTCCAAATCGATGATCAACGGAGACGACCCGTCACAGCCGTGGTCGGGTGCATGCTCGCCGGCCAGCGCCCAGACCCGTGCTCTGGCCTCGGCACGGGCTGACTCGATCGCCAGCAGCGCCCGGTCGGCGTCTTCGGCGAGGGTGTCGACCAGCCGTGACACCGTCGGATCCGAGGCGACCGGGCCGAACACACCCGGCTCGGCACGGAGCAGGTTCACATCGGCCAGGCAGTCACCGCCCAACGCCAACCCGACCGCCAGGTCGAGCGCGATCTTTGCCGGATCATGGATGGCCAGCGGCTTGCGCCACGGCGCCAACGCCGTCGACAGGGTGCCGTCGATGCCGCTGGCCCGGACGGTCTCCACCAACAACACGCCACCCGCCTGACCGACCGCCGCACAGCCTTCGGTGTCGACGCCAACCCGCGGATACAACCCGGTAGTGTGCTTCACCTGAGAGGTGCTCCTCACCCTGGTTCGATAGATCCCTTAGCAAGATCCATCCAACCTGGTCAGGAGCACCTTTCTCATGATCAACACGGCTTCGAACCAAACAACGCGAAAGCAGCGGGCTAGGGCGTGTACGCGACTGTCGCGAGGGTCCGGCCGGCGCCACCCTACGTCAAAAACTCGACCGAAGTGGCCTCCGAACGGATCCGCCACTCGGACT
>DASUPQ010000583.1 GCA_036280995.1 Actinomycetota bacterium
GGCCACGGACCCGGTCGATCAGGGGCGGCGTGGCCAGCACGGCCGGGAGCACCACCCGCTCGGCCTCCAGCACCTCGCAGGCGGCGGCCAGGGCGTCGGGGCCGTGGCCGCGGGCCACCCAGGCGGCGCCGTCCAGGCCGAGCTGGCGGGCCTCGGCGAGCTGGTCGGCCAGGTACGGCCGGCCGGCGCGGCTGGCCGCCCGCTGGCTGAGCAGCGAGCTCCGGGGGCCGCCGTTGCCGCGGGCCCGCTCGTAGGGGTCGAGCAGGTACAGCTCGGGCGAGCGGTCGAACAGCACCAGCCGGGCGCCCTCCCGGGCCGCGACGGCGTACGCGGCCTGGCGGGTCGCCTGGTAGGCGGGGTCGAGCCCGTCGTCGGTGGCGGCGAGCACGACCGCCGCCGGCCCGACCCGCTGGCCGGCCCCGGCCGGCAGCTCGAGGGGCGGCCCTGGGACCTCGGAGGGCCGCTCGACGCTGGCCGCGGCCGGCGGGGTCAGCCGCAGGGGCGGCAGCTCGGCCGGGTCGGCGAAGGGCAGCCGGGCGGTCGAGCGCAGCTCCCCGGCCGCGAACGCGACCGCGGCCAGCTCCAGCCGGCAGCGGTCGCACGCGGCCAGGTGGGCGTGCACGGCGGCCGCCGCCTCCGGCGGGAGCTCGCCGGCCAGCAGCGCGGGCAGCTCGTCGTGGACATGGTCGTTCATGTGCTCGTCTCCGTGCCGGCCGGGGTCCGCGGTTGCCTCCGCCAGGCACGGGTCATCGTAAACTGCCGCGCAGGATGGCGGAGGGCATCGACCACCGGCTCACCCGGCGTTACCTCGACCGGCGGGTCGACGGGCGGATGGTCGCCCTGATCGAGCGAGAGCTGGCCGGGGCCGGTTCGGTCCTGGACGCCGGCTGCGGCTCGGGCCTGTACGGCCCCGCCCTGCGCCGCCGGGCGGCCTCGGTGACCGGCATCGACCACGACCCGGCCCTGTGCCGCCAGGCCGAGGCCACCGGCGCCTACGACCGGGTGGTGTGCGCCCCGGTGGCGAGGGTGGCCGAGCACCTCGACCCCGCCGAGGTCGTGTTCTGCAGCGAGCTCATCGAGCATGTTCCCCGGGCGGAGCTGCGCCCGACCCTGGACGCCCTGGAGGCCGCGGCCACCGCCAAGGTCGTCATCACCGTCCCCAACCGCCTGTTCCCCCACGCCCACGTGGACCCGACCCACGTCCTCCGCTACCGCCTGGGCGGGCTGCTGGCCGAGCTCAACCGGAGCGGCCGGTTCGCCTACACGCTTCACCCGCTCGGGTTCGCCGAGCACTGGCGCCAGCGGATGTGGTGCCGGCCTCTTGATGCAGTCGCGCGGCGGGTCGCGGTGTGCTCACCGACAGTGCTGTACCTGGGGAGATCGCGTGGGTCGGGGGCGGGGTTCGGCCAGGGACCCGGGTCCGGTCCGGGGTCGGGGTCTGGTTCGGGGGTCCGGCGATAGCGGGCGGTCCGGGGCTGCCGGCGCCGGCTTCGGCCAACGCCCTGGCCCTGCTGCGCTTCCCCGACCGGCGGACCACCTGGGCGGTGGTGGCCGCCGCCACCCTGGCCGACCCTGTCGACCGACTCGACGACCGGCTGGCCGCCCTCCACCGGGTGGTCCCGATGACCGGGGCGCGCCTCCACGGTGAGGTCTGGCACCCGGGTTCGCCCGCGGAGGCCTTGATCGTCGACGGCGATCCCCTGGACGCCCTCGCCCTGGTCGGCCGCTTCGACCTGGCGACCCAGCCTCCCCTGCGGGTCGTGGTCGGGTCGGGTGGTCGGCGCCTGGCCGCGGCCTGCCACCATGCCGCCTTCGACGGCCTCGGGCTGCTCGCGCTGCTGACGGCCCTGGTCGGGGGCGCGGAGCAGGAGGGTGTCGGCCGCGACAGCGGGGATCTGGACCCCGATCGGGGGGCTGTGGACGGCCGCGGGAACCCGATCGCCGGTTCGGGGCGGCGGCGGCCGGCCCCGGAACTACGAGGGTTGGTGGGGCGGCTGGTGCGGCCGGCCGACCGGGTGGCGCCGTCATTGAGTCGGCCGGGGCGGGAGACGCTGGTCGTGCGGGAGGTCGACCTGGCCGGGGCGGGGGTGACGGCGCGGCTGGTGGACGCGGCCGTGGCGGCGGCCGGGGCGCGCAACGAACGGCTCGGGCGGCCCTGGCGGCGGGTCGGGGTGAACGTCGGACTCGCCGGGCCGGAGGGGAGATGCAGCGCGCTCCAAGGGGAAGCCGGTACGTCCCAAGGGCAAGGCGGCGCGGTCCGAGGAGAGGCCGATCCGCTCCCAGGGGGAACCGGTGCCCTGCCCGGGAACTCGTCGCGGTACCGGCGGCTCGACCTGACGCCCGGGGAACCGTCCGGGCCGGCGTTGGCGGCGGCCTTGGCGAGTCCGAGGGAACCGCTCGATCAGGTGTGGTCGCCGCGGTTCGGGTGGCTGCTGGAGCCGGTGGCCGGGCGGTTCTCGGACTCGCTGCTGGTGTCCAACCTGGGGCGGCGGGAGGTGCCGGGGGCGACCCGGCTGGACTTCCTTCCGGTGGCCAGGGGGCGTTCGGCGGTGGCCGTGGGGGCGGTCGGGCTGGCCGGAGGGGTGGCCACCGTGTCGGTGCGGGCCAGGGACCTGTCGTCGGAGGATGCCGAGGCGCTGCTGGCCGACCTGGTGGACCGGCTGGCGGCGGGTTCCTGACTGGCGTCGTCGTGCCGGCCGGCCACGGCACCGGCCAGGTAGGCGGCCAGCTCGACCGAACGCATGACCGCGATCCCGGCCGCCACCACCGGCTCGGCCAGCAGGCGGCGGCGGTGCCGCCACACCGCGCGGGTGGCCGCCCTGGCCTGGGCGGCCAGCGCGCCGGGGTGGGCGCGCCGGTAGGCGAGCAGGCCGCGGCCGTAGTAGAAGCGCTTGCCGGCCAGCCCGGCCAGGGTGAGGCGGCCCTCGTGGTGCAGGATCAGCCCGTCGGACAGGGCGATCCGCGCCCCGTGGTCGAGCATGCGCCGGTGCAGCTCGGCGTCCTCGGTGCCGGTCAGCCAGGGGGCGAACCCGCCGGTGTCGCGCAGGTAGCCGGTGCGGACGAGCCGGGGCCAGAGCAGCTCGGGCTCGTCGCGCAGGCAGCGCCGCTCCAGGGTCCGGCAGCGGGTCCAGAACCCCGGCCCGACCGACTCCTCGGGGATGGCCACCCCGACCGCGCCGGCCGCCGCCCCGGCCCGGACGGCCCGCTCGACCACCTCGGGGCCGAGCTCCATGTCGGCATCGACGTAGCACACCCACTCACCGGCGGCGTGGTCGATGCCGAGGTTGCGCTGGGCGCTGCGCTCCGGCCCGCCTCGCAGGGCCAGGTCGGCCAGGCGCTCGGCCACCGCCCAGGTCGCGTCCGTGGAGCCGTTGTCGACCACGATCAGCTCCAGGGCCGGCCAGGTCTGGGCCCGGACGGACCGCAGGCAGGTCTCGATCGTGCGCCCGGCGTTGCGGGTCGGAACCACCACCGACACCAGCGGCGTCACGGCCGCTCCTCCGGCGGGGGAAGGGCCGGCGCCGCGGCGGAGCCGCCGTCGTCCTCGCCGCCGGCCGTCGCCCCCCGGACCTCACGCAGGACCCCGATCACCAGCAGGGCGAGGCCGGCGCCGGCCAGGTAGTGGGCGACCAGGTTGCCCTCCACGAACCCGGGCCCGACCGCGTCGGCGGCCGGCAGGCCCCGGGCCAGCACCACCAGCGGCACCAGGCCGAGCAGCAGCACGGCGATCACCAGCAGGTCCCTGGGCGTGGGCCGGCTCACCAGGTCGTAGACCACGAACGCGGCCCCCGCGACCAGCCCGATCCCGCCGCCCAGCAGCCACAGCACCCCGACCAGCAGGGCCCGCTCCAGCACCGTCCGCAGGCTCATGGCCGCCACCGCCGCGGCCGCCACCCGCTCAGCAGCACGACGACCAGGACCAGCCCGGCCGCCGAGGCCGCGAACGCCCACCCGGCCGTCCGCTGGGGCGCGAACGCGACCTCGAAGCGGTGGGGTCGCTGGTCGGTGATCCGCCACCCCACCGAGTAGCCGTCCAGCAGCAGCGGCGGCCCCAGCGGCCGGCCGTCCATGGTGGCCCGCCAGCGCCGGTCGTAGCCCTGGCCGACGACCAGGCAGTAGGGGCCACCGGCTTGCCCGGCGTGGACGGTCATGCCGGCCGGCGAGCGCTCGGTGACCCGCAGGGCGGCCGGGGCTGGCAGGGGTGCCAGCCGCGAGGCGGGGGCCGGCGACGACAGCCCCAGCAGGTCGACCAGCCAGCCGGGGCTGGACCGGACCCGGTGGTCGCCGGCGCCGAGCCGCAGGGGCCCGTCGCAGCCGCGGACGGGCAGGGCCTCGCCGGCGGCCAGGTCACCGACGGTGCCGGCCAGCCGCACCTGGAGCGGGTCGCCGTCGACCCTGGCCAGCTCGACGCAGCCCCGCAGGGGCCGCGACGACGGCGCCGCCGGGATGCGGGCCCGGCCCGCCGTCAGCTCGCTGATCCGCACCTGGCCGCCCAGCCCGGCCACCCTGTCGATGGTCAGCCGCAGCCGCCGCACCCTGGTCTCGGGGAAGTCGACCCGGGACCGTCCCTGCTTCAGGTTGACCAGGAACGGCGTGCCGCCGTTGACCGAGACCTCGGCGGCGGTGATGGCGTCCACCCCGACCAGCCCCTTGGGCACGGACTGGAGCACGTCGACGTGGTCGAGCCGCTCGCCGGGCAGGCGCAGCTCGATCCACTCGCCGGGCCCGCGGCCGTCCGGCACCCAGGCGCTGTCCGGGTCGCCGTCCAGGGCCTGGGAGGCCCGGGCCCCGACCTCGTCGAAGAAGCGGGAGGAGGAGCTGGCCACGACCCTGCCGGAGGCGCCGGCGAGCCGGTCCACCACCGGGTCGGGCAGCCCCGGCCCGGCCGCGGCCAGCCCGCCGACGGTGAAGTCCCGCGCCGCCGGTAGCCACAGCTCGCGGTCGAGCACCCGCTCCTCGTCGTGGAAGCGGTCGCCGGCCTCGCCGGCCGCCCTGGTCAGGACCACGTCGATCGGGGCGGCGTCGAGCCGGGCCCGGTCGGCCTCCGGGAGGGCGCCGGCCAGCCGGCGCAGGGTCCGGGGCAGGCGGGCGACCTGGCGGACCTCGACCCCGGGCACGCCGATCTCCCAGAAGCCCACCGGGTTGAGGCCGACCCCGCGGACCTGGGTGATCTCCACGGTCACGCTGGTGGTGGTGGCGTCCGGCACGTCGACCCGGACCTCGGGCTCGGCCGGCACCGGGACCTCGACGGCGCCGGCGTCGACCCGGACCCGGACCCCGGCGACCTCCACGCCCGGCTCGGACAGCACCGGGCGGAGCATGATCGACCCCACCTCGACCGGCTCGGACAGGCGGACGGTGACCGACTGGCCGACGGCGCCGCCGAAGTCGCCGGTCGTCCAGGCGGTCCGCCGGTCGCCGTCGAAGGCGTGCTCCGGCTTGCCGAACGGGGTGGCGGTGAGCAGCGAGCCCGACCCGGTGGCGGTCACCGACGCCGCCCCCTCCAGACGGGTGACGGTCTGGCTGTCCGGGTCGCCGAACAGGGTCAGGGTCGAGGTGGGCAGCGGCTGGTCGGCCCGGAGGGTGGGCGAGTAGTTCTGGCCGGTGCGGAAGCTGCCCCAGGCCCGGCGCCGGTTGCTGTCGGAGACCACCACCCGGGCTCCGCCGGCCAGCGACTCGGCCAGCTCGGCCGGGGTGACGGAGCCGAGCAGCCGGAACGCCGGCTCGCCCTTGGCCAGCCCGAGGCGGACCAGCGACCCGATGGCGAAGTTGTCGCCGTCGACCAGCATCGCCCCCCGGGTCGGCTCGGTCCGGACGATCGGCCGGGGCCGGGCCACGGCGTAGCGCTGCAGCGGCGGCAGGTCGGCGTCGGCCAGCGCCTGGTCGGGCGGGTAGAAGTCGGAGACCGGGGCCACCGTGTGCTCGCCGGGGCGGCCGTAGGACTGGACCAGGTCGAGCGAGGGGTCGCCGGCCAGGCGCTCGGCCACCACCGAGGGCCGCGGCCCGCCGAACGCCTCCCAGCGCTGGTCGTTGCGGACCACCACCTCGGCCACGCCCAGGTAGCGGGCCATGGCCGCGACCACCTCGGGGTCGGCGTCGCCGGTGCTCAGCGGCAGGTCGAGGGCGGCCAGGAAGTTGGTCTGCTCGAAGGAGCCGTTGGGCACGGTGGTCCGGACCACCGAGGGCCGCGACAGCAGCGACAGGTTGACGTCGTCGGGCCCTTCCATGCCCCAGCGGTAGGCGGTGTTGCTGGCCCCTGGGGCGAGCAGCACCCGGGTGTCGGCCGACCCCGCGTTGACGTCGGCGGCCAGCTGGTGCCAGTAGCCGGGGACCTGGTAGCGGATCGGGTACAGCCCGCCCGTCCAGGCCGGCAGCACCGACACGGCCAGGATCACGGCCACGCCGGCGGCCGCCACCCCCCGCCACGGTCGTTCGGCCTTGGCGCTCCGGCGGAACAGCTCGGCCGCCCCCAGGGCGAGCAGCAGCGCGTACGCCAGCGCGACCAGCGCTCCCGCCTTGTTGGTGGTGCGGAAGGCGATCGCCCCCGGGACCCGGTCGAAGGCGGCCGACAGTAGCCGCCCGAACGGCGTCGGGGCGGCCGGCGGGAACAGCCCCACCATCACCGGGACGGCCACGGCCAGCAGCAGCACCGCCAGGGCGCGGGCCCTGGCCCTGGCCAGCAGGGCGCAGGCGGCGGCCACGACCGGCAGGGCGAAGCTGGCCACCAGGGCCAGCGGGCTGGTCAGGTAGGCGGCCGCGCCGGGCATGGCCAGCCGGCCGTCCTGCTGGAAGTACATCACCCAGAAGCCGAGCAGCCGCAGGGTCTCGGCGTAGGAGGAGGTGCTGGCCACGTTCTCGGGGCGCTCGGTGAAGGCGGCCACGGCCTCGCCTGTCTCCCCGGCCATGGCCGCCGGGACCAGCCAGTACAGGGAGACCAGCAGGGCCAGGCCGGCGCAGCGCAGGGTGGGGCCCAGGAGCCGGCGCCAGGCGGTGCGCTCGGTCAGCCGGAGGTAGAGCAGGTAGGAGGGGACGGCCAGGCACATGAACAGGGCCACCACGCCGGCGTTCATGCCCGTCATCAGGAGGAAGATCAGGGCGAAGGCGGCCGGCCAGCGCCACGACCCCGGGGCCGACGCCCACCGGGAAGGGACGGGTGCAGGCCGCACGGCCTCGACCTCGGCCGGAGAGGCCTCGGCCGGGGCCTGCACCGCCCGGACCAGGGCGAGCAGCAGCCAGGGGAGCAGGGCGTAGGGGACGAGCACGGGGAGGGTCGCGCCGGCCACGACCACGTACGGGTTGGCCACGTACACCGCCGCCGCCGTCACCCGCCCGGCGGCCGAGGAGCGCTCGCCGGCCAGCAGGTGGAACAGCCGGACCACGCCCCAGCCGGCGACCAGCAGCAGCAATCCCCGCCAGACCCGCAGCACCAGCCAGGCGGGCAGGCCGAGGGCGTCGATGGCGGTCACGGCCAGGCTCACCGGGAGCAGGCCGGTCTGGAAGTTCGGCTGGCCCAGGTACGGGTCGGGGTTCCAGGTGGACAGGGTCCTGGCCAGCGTCCGGGCCGGGGCCAGGTAGACCTCCGGCTTGGTGTCGGGCGTGAACCAGCCCTGGTCGGTGCCGACCACGGCCGTGCCCACCAGCAGGCCGAGCACCAGGTAGGCGAGGGCCTCCCACGACATGGCCCGCCGCGCCTCCGGTTCCGGGGCGGCCTCCTCGGGCCGCCGGACCCGCACCAGGTCGCTGCTCACGGAACCACGGGGGTCGGGGCCGGGGGGCGGCTCAGGCGGCGCCGCAGCAGCCACCAGCCGGCGGCGGCGAGGGCCACGGCCACGGCCAGGGCGGTGCCGGCGACCTGGGCCACGCTGCCGTGGAGGGGGCCGGCGACCAGGGCGACCTCGGCGACCAGGGCGACCGCCACCGCCCGGCCCATGCGCCGGTCGCGGGTGGCGATGCCCTCGAACAGCAGCAGCTGGACCAGGGCCAGGGCGGTGCCCAGGGCGGCGAACAGGGGCAGCAGCGGCCCCAGCCCGGCGTAGCCGGCGCCGAGCACGGGCACGATCAGCCCCAGCCCGTCGGCCAGGACGAGGCCGCCGGCCAGCAGCCCGCCGAACCCGGCGATCAGCCCCGCCGACCCACCCAGCAGGCGCCGCGGGTCAGCCGCCCCGACCAGCCGCGGGAAGATCACCGTGACCACGAACTGAGGCGCCCAGAAGGCGATCTTGGCCACCACCGCCCCCAGCGCATACCGCCCGGCGGCCGCCCGGTCCAGGTAGTGCCGGGCCAGCAGCACGTCCACGTTCGCCAGCAGGAACAACCCCAGCAGCCCGGTCGTGGCCGTTCCGACCTCCCGCCACCACCCGGCCCCTGGGCGGCCGGTGCCCGGCGTCGAGGGCGCCGAGTTGTCCACACCCCCCGGCGCTGTCGGTCGGGGCGCCGGCTCCGGGTCCACGGGCGCCGGGTTGTCCGCGCCTCCTGGTGCGGTGGTGGCGAGGCGGAGGCCCGCCAGGGCGGCGAGGACGGCGCCGGCGGCGACCCCGGCCATGGCGCCGCTGACGCCGAGGCCGGCGGCGACCAGGGCGAGGCCGGCGGCCAGCTTGACGGCGGCCCCGGTGACCATGACGGCGGCCAGGGCGGCGAACCGCTCCCGGCCCTGGAGGAGTCCCTGCACGGCGAACAGCAGCGGGGTCGGGGCCAGGGCCAGGGCCAGCCAGGCCACCGGTACGGCCGAGTCCAGGTGCAGGAACAGCACCAGCCCGGGCCCGAGCAGGACGGTGAGGACGACCAGTCCGGCCCCGGCCCGCCCGACCAGCCACCCCACTCCCGGCCAGGCGGTCCCCCCGGCCAGGGTGGTGCGCCGGGCCACGACCGCCTGGAGGGCCAGCCCTGGGACACTGCCGACCAGCACGAGGGCGAGCAGGGCGGCCAGGGCGCCGTAGGCCTCGGGCCCGAGCAGGAACGCCATGACCACGTTGAAGGCGTAATTGCCGGCGTTGGCCACGGCCATGCCGGCGGCCAGCACGAGCGCATCCCGGCGAAGGGACCGGCTGCGCGGGACGGCCGTGTCGGACTCGGTCACAACTGCGCAGTCTATGTCTTTTCGGGCAATGTTTGTGTAGTGTTCAAGCCCGGTTGTTACCGGCTGGTAGGGAGGCTGCGATGGCGCGCCGGGTCGGCTTCGTCCTCGTCTTCGTTGGGCTGTTCCTGCTGTTCTTCGGGCTGTTCGAGCGCTTCTACGCCTACCCGCGGCTGAAGAAGGCGCCGCTCGACCAGTACTCGACGCCGGTGGCCACCGGGACCGGCACCTACTTCAACCGCAGCCCCGACCGGCTCGAGGAGGTCACCGGCGCCCAGCTCCTGAACAAGCGGGTCGTCCGGGGCGACGTCGCCGCCGGCACCGACGAGGTGGCGGTCTGGGACTCCTTCAACAGCACCATCGACACCGCCGACCAGGGCGTGATCACCGCCACCCAGGAGCGGATCGCGCTGGACCGGGTGACCGCCCAGTCGGTCCAGTGCTGCGGCGAGAACCCGCGCCACCAGGGCCTGACCCTCAAGTTCCCGTTCGGCACCGAGAAGACCACCTACCAGTTCTGGGACGGCCCGGCCCAGCGGGCCCTGCCCGCCGCCTACACCCGGACCGAGCGGCTCGAGGGCGTCGACGTCTACCGGTTCGAGCAGCGCATCGACCGCCTCGACGTCGGCGACCAGGAGATCCCCGGGGCGCTGGCCGGCGACCCCGACACCCCGAGCCTCCAGACCAACATCATCTACACCAACCTCAAGACCCTGTGGGTCGAGCCGGCCACCGGCATCATCGTCAAGGCCCAGCAGGACGTCTCCCAGGTGCTGGAGACCCCGGGCGGTGAGCAGGTCCTGACCCTGCTCGACGGCACCCTCACCTACGACGAGGCCACCGTCAGCGCCAACGCCGACGACGCGGCCAGCGGCGCCACCCGCCTTCGCCTGCTCGGCACCATCCTCCCGGCGGTGGCCCTGTTCCTCGGCCTGATCGCGGTGGCGGCCGGCCTGGTCCTGCTCCGCTCCCCCGAGGGCCGCCGGGTCGCCCGGGGCGAGCAGCGCCCGGCCGACGCGGTCTGACCAGGGCAAGGCCCGAGGGCCTGGAGCGCCCGGAGCCGATGGGTCGCGAGCCCGCGGGCCCCGAGCCAGGCCACCCGGTGGACCTGGCGCCAAGGGGGCCGGAGGGGGGTGGGCCAACCCTGCCCGGGTGGGTCGGTCGCCGGGTCGGGGTCCTGGTCGGCGTGGTGCTCGCCCTGCTCGCTCTCGGCCCGCTGCTGGTCCGGGGGTACGTGCTCACCTACGACATGGTGTTCGTCCCCCGGCTGGACCTCACCCGCGGCCTGCTCGGCCTCGACACCGCCGTGGCCCGGGCGGTCCCGGCCGACCTGCTGGTCGCCCTGGCCAGCCGACTGGTCCCGGCCGACCTGGTCCAGAAGCTCCTGCTCGCCGGGGTGTTCGTTGGCGCCGCCGCCGGCGCCGCCCGCCTGGTTCCCTCGCCCGCCCCCTTGGCCAGGGTGGCCGCGGCCGCCCTCTACGCCTGGAACCCGTTCCTGTACGAACGCCTGATCATGGGCCACTGGGGCCTGCTGGTCTCCTACGCCGCCCTCCCCTGGGTCGCCCGCGCCGCCATCGACCTCCGGGCGGGCAGGCCCGGCGTGCTCCGCCGCCTGGTCCTGACCCTGGCCGTCGCCGCCGCCGGCAGCCCTGCCGGCGGCCTGATCGCGGCCGCCATCGCCCTGTGCGTCGCCGCGGCCCCTCGATGGCCCAGGGCAGGGGCGGGGTCCGGCCCGGGGGCGGGGTCCGGGGCGGGGTGGGCGGGTTCCGGGCGAAAGGCGGGGTCAGGGCGAGGGTCGGGACCCGGGCCTGAGGCGGTGGAATCGGGGGCTGTGGACAGCCGCGGGAACCCGATCGCCGGTTCGGCTACGCTCCCCCTCCGGGGGGCCGAACCGCGGGTCGCCGGGTTGGAGGCCGCCCCCCGGCCCTGGCCTGCGTCCCCACCCCAGCCCGGGTCCCGACCCCTCCCCGGCATCGGAATCGTCGCCGTGGTGGGGCTGCTGATGAACCTGCCCTGGCTGGTGCCGAGCCTGCTGCGGCCCGGGGGGGTGCCGGTGCGGCCGGAGGGGGTCGAGGCGTTCGCGGCCCGGCCGGACGGGCCGCTGGGGACGGTGGGCAGCCTGGTCGGGCTCGGGGGGATCTGGAACGCTCTGGCCGTGCCGCCCGGGGTCGGGACCTGGCCGTGGCTGGCCGGGCTGGCGGTGGTGCTGGGCGTGGCCGGGGCCGGGCTGCCCCTGCTGTGGCGGCGCTGGCCGCCGGGGGTGGCCGTGGGGCTGCTGGTGGCCGCCGGGGCCGGGCTGGTGCTGGCCGCGGCGCCGGCCGTGCCCGGGCTGCGGGCGCTGGTCGAGCTGGTGGTGACGGAGCTTCCCGGGGGTGGGCTGGTCCGTGACAGCCACAAGTTCGTCGCCCCCCTGGCCGTGGTGGAGGCGGTCTGCTTCGGGCTCGGGGTCGAGCGGCTGCTTCCCGCCCTGCCCGTGCGCTGGGCCCGACCCGCCGCGGTCGGTCTGGTCGCCGCGCCGGTGCTGCTGCTGCCCGCCCTGGCCTGGGGCGGGGCCGGCCGGCTGGCCGCGGTCGACTACCCGCCGGCCTTCGCCGAGGCCAGGGCGGCCATGGCGGCCGACCCGGCCCCGGGTGCGGTGCTGGTCCTGCCCTGGCACCTCTACCAGCCGTTCGCCTGGAACGGCGACCGGGTGGTGCTCGACCCGGCCCAGCGCTGGTTCACCCGCCGGGCGGTCGGCAACGACGACCTGGAGCTGGTCGGCCTCACCGTCCCCGGCGAGGATCCCCACGGGAGCCGCCTCGGCCCCCTGGTCCGGGGCACCGCGCCCCTGGCCCCGCCGGCCCTGCCGGGCGCCGGGATCCGCTACGTGCTGGTGTTCAAGGAGGGCGACTGGCGGGCCTGGACGGCGCGCCTGGACGGCCTCGTCCCGGCCCTCGACCGGCCCGAGCTGGCTCTCTACCGGGTGCCGGGGCGGCCGGCCGAGGTGCGCTTCCCGACCCCTCCGGCCGCCCCCGTGGTCGCGGCCGACCTGCTGGCCGTGGCCGTGCTCATCGGGGTTTGCGCCGGTCCGACCCTTCCTTTCCGACCGCGCCGGTTGGTATCCTCTGCCCGACATCGCCAAGGAGGTCCCGAATGAGCGGGTTGACCCTGCGGGCCCTGGCCGCGCTGGCCGCCGGTGCGCTGGTCCTGGCCTTCGTCGCCTCGCTGGTCCTGGTCTCCAGCCAGAACGCCTCCTCGGTCTCGACCAAGCCCCTGGTCGTCTACGGGTCGCGCTAGCTGGTCGAACCTGGTCAGGCGGTCGCCCGGCCGGCGGCCGGCTCCTCCCCCGCGGGGACCTGGGCGTCCGCCGGCTGGCCGTGGGCGGCGGTCGCCGCGTCCAGCACCGCCGCGAACCCGGCCACCGCCTCGGGCCAGGTGAAGCGGGCCGCATGGGCCCGGGCCGCCTCGCCGAGCCGCTCCCGCAGGTGCCGGTTGAGCAGGACCCAGGCCAGGTGGCGGGTGAACTCCTCCAGGTCGTCGGCGAGCAGGCCGGTGGTGCCATGCACCACCGACTCGCGCAGCCCCCCGGCGGCCCGGAAGGCCACCGTCGGGGTCCCGCTGGCCGCCGCCTCGAGCACGGCCAGGCCCCAGCCCTCCTTGACCGACGGCATGGCCAGGGCCCAGGAGCTGGCCAGCAGCCGCTGCTTGGTCTCCTCGTCCACCCAGCCGAGCAGCTCGACCGCGTCCTGGAGGCCGAGGCGCTCGACCGTCTCGCGCAGGCGCGGCTCCCAGTAGCCCTGCCCGGCCACCAGCACCTTCAGCTCCGGCAGGTGGGGGCGGATGCGGGCGGCGGCCTCCAGGGCGAGCTCGACCCGCTTGTGCGGGACCAGGCGGCCGAGCACGCAGACCGACGGGTAGGGAGTGCGGGGGACGGCCGCGGCCGGGCCCGGCAGGGCCGTGCCGTTGTGGACCACGGTGACCGCGGCGGGGGCGACGCCCAGGCCGACCAGCTCGCGGCGGGTCGCGTCGGAGACGGCGACGTAGCGGGCGTGCCGGTTGAGCCGCGGGGCGAGCCGGGACTCGATCCACCAGCCGACCCGCGCCTGGAGCGGCGGCAGGACCACCCGCCACTGCTCCCGGTGGACGTGGTGGACGAGGACGACCAGGGGCCGCCGGCACCACAGGGCGGCGAAGAACGGCATGCCGTTCTGAACGTCCACCACCACCTCGTGCCCGCCGAGGCGGCCGGTGAGATGGGCCCACCAGGCGTGCAGGTACACGGTGAGCCGCCCGCCGCGGCGCACAACCCGGACGTCGCCGACCTGCTCGCCGGTGGGGGCGCCCGGGTGGGCGGCGCAGAACAGGGTGACCGGCCGGCCCTGCGCGGCCAGCCCGGCCGCGACCCGCTCCACGAAGACCTCGGAGCCGCCACCCTCGGGATGGGTGGTGTCGCGCCAGTTGAGGATGAGCACGCCAGGCCGGGGTCCGGGACCGGGCGGGCTCGGAGGCTCGTGCGCGGGATCGGCCGTCATCGGCCGGTGACGCTATCCCACTTCCATCCGGGTTTGAACGGCTTTCGACGGATTTGGCGGCGGAAAGCCGGGCGCAAGGCGAGGCAGCCGCCCTGGGTGCAGAGCGGCTGCCTCGGGTGGTCGCCGGAGGCCCCCGGTCCCCCGGCGACGTCTTACGCGGTACGGGTGTGGCGGGCCAGGGCCAGCACGGCCGCCCCGGTGGCCAGCAGGGCGAGCCCGGTGACGAGCAGCTCCGGGGTCCGTGAGCCGGTGAAGGGAAGGGAGCCGGACCCGTCGTCGCCGGCCGAGCCGCCCGTCCCGGCGGTGGAGATGTCCACGACCAGGCGCGAGGGCCCGGACAGGGTCGCCACCGTGATGGGGCGCTCGCGGTCGACGCCGATGCCGTAGCTGACGACGGCCTCGAAGTCGCCCACCTGGGCGAGCTCCTTGACGGCGGGCAGGCCGGGCGAGAAGCGCCGCGGGCTCACGGTGGGGGTGCCGCCCTCCAGCTCGTGGGCGTTGGCGCCCTCGAACACGACCTCGAGGTCGGCTTCGCCGGCCACCGCCACCGTGTTGCCGGACCCGTCCTGGACGAGCTGGTCGACGTAGTCGATGCGGTGCTCGGGCACGGCCCCGCGAAACTCGAAGACCACGCGGTCGAAGCCGGGGTGGCGCCCGGCCCGGACGTCGACGACGGTGGGGGTCTCCTGGGCGCCGGCGGGCGCGGCCGCCAGGGCGAGGACGAGGGCGGCGAGACTGCTGACAACGAGGGTCCGGACGAGCCGCATGACGATCACCTTCTCAGGAAAGCTCCTGGCCAGAGGATCCACCGGTGCGGTCACGGCACGGATGCGGGCGTGCAACCGTGCGGCGGCGCTCGCGACTCGAATTGGTCACGGGGCCGCCGGCACCGGCGTGAGCCGGCGGCCCGGGTTCGGTAGGGTGGCCGCCGACCAGGAGCTGGCCGCTACCGGGCGCCAGCCTCGACGGCGAGGAGACGTGCGTGGCCGAGACCTACGCGACCCTGGAGACCTCCAAGGGGCCCATCCGGGTCCGCCTGTTCCCCGACACCGCCCCCAAGACGGTCGAGAACTTCATCGGCCTGGCCACCGGCGGCAAGCCGTGGCGCAACCCGGCCACCGGCGCCCAGGAGCAGGGCCCCCTGTATGAGGGGACGATCTTCCACCGGGTCATCCCCAACTTCATGATCCAGGGCGGCGAACCGCTCGGGACCGGCCGTGGCGGCCCCGGCTACCAGTTCGAGGACGAGGTCGGCGGCCCCCACCGCTTCGACCGGCCGGGTTACCTGGCCATGGCCAACGCCGGCCCCAACACCAACGGCTCGCAGTTCTTCATCACCCAGGTGCCGACGCCGTGGCTCGACGGCAAGCACACCATCTTCGGCGAGGTCGTCGAGGGCATGGACGTGGTCGACGCCATGGCCGCCGTCGACCGTGACCGGAGCGACCGCCCGATCGAGGAGCTCCGCCTCGAGCGCGTGACCATCGAGCAGGCCGAGTAGCCGACGCCGGGCCCGCGCCGCCTGGTTGACGAGGGCGGCGGGCAGTGCCACCTTCGCTGCAGCAGGACTGCGGAAGGGGCACACATGCAGGCGCGGGCACAGGAGCCGGGGCTGGAGCCGGTTGTCGTCGGGGCGGTGCGGACGCCGGTGGGGAAGCGCAACGGGGCGCTGGCCGGGGTGCATGCCGTCGACCTGGGGGCGGTGGTGCTGCGGGCGCTGGTCGAGCGCAGCGAGGTCGACCCGGTGCTGGTCGACGACGTGATCATGGGCTGCGTGTCCCAGGTCGGGGAGCAGTCGCTGAACGTGGCCCGCAACGCCTGGCTGGCCGCCGGGCTGCCCGAGGAGGTCCCGGCGACCACCATCGACCGGCAGTGTGGCTCCTCCCAGCAGGCGGTCCAGTTCGCCGCCCAGGGGATCATGGCCGGCGGCTACCGGCTGGTGGTGGCCGGCGGGGTCGAGCACATGACCCGGGTGCCGATGGGCTCGACCATGAGCGGTCCCGGGGTGCCCTTCGGGCCGGCCATGCACGACCGCTACCAGGGACGCCTGGTCCCCCAGGGCATCTCGGCCGAGCTGATCACCGAGAAGTGGGGCCTGACCCGCGAGGAGCAGGACGAGTTCGCCCTCCGCTCCCACCGGCGGGCGGCCGCCGCCCAGGACGCCGGCCGCTTCGACCGTCAGCTGGTCCCGGTCGAGGTCCCCGGGCCGGACGGGGGCGAGGGCGGCGGCCCGACCTTGGTGCGGGCCGACGAGGGGGTGCGGCGGGACACCTCCATGGAGAAGCTCGCCGGGCTGAAGCCCGCCTTCCGGCCGGATGGGCAGGTGACGGCGGGGAACTCCAGCCAGATCTCGGACGGGGCGGCCGCGCTGCTGCTGGCCAGCCGGGAGACAGCCGAGCGGCTGGGGCTGCGGCCCCTGGCCCGGTTCGCGGGGTTCGCCCTTGCCGGGGTCGACCCGGTGCTGATGCTCACCGGGGTGATCCCGGCCACCGAGCGGGTGCTGCGGCAGACCGGCCTGGGCATGGACGACCTGGACGTCATCGAGATCAACGAGGCGTTCGCGAGCGTCGTCCTGTCCTGGGGCCGCGAGGTCGAGCCGAACTGGGACCGGGTGAATCCGAACGGCGGGGCCATCGCCCTCGGGCATCCCCTCGGGGCCTCCGGCGCCCGGATCATGACCGACCTGGTCGCCGAGCTGGAGCGCGGGGGCGGCCGCTACGGCCTCCAGGTGATGTGCGAGGGCGGCGGCATGGCCAACGCGACCGTGCTCGAACGGCTGGACGGGTAGGGCCCCGGTGCGGCGGAGCTGGGTACGGCTGGGGCTGCTGGCCGCGGTGGTCGTGGCCGTGGTGCTGGTCGCGCTGGGGCGGGGGGACGTGGTCGTGGCGCTGCTGCTCGGTGGGCTGGTGCTGGCCACCGGGCGGGCGGTGTTCCGGGGCTACTCGACCACCAAGGGGCCGACCGGGCCGCCGGTGGACGTCGCGGAGGAGGGGACCCTGCTCGTGTTCGCCTGCGAGACCTGCGGGGAGCAGCTGGTCCTCCTGCGCAAGGGCACCGACGCGCCGCCCCGCCACTGCGCCGAGAAGATGGTCCTGCGCCGCGTCCCCACCCCGTCGAGCGACCCGGACCCGCGGTTCAACTGAGGCTCACTCGCCGTCGGCGATGCGTTCGGCGCGGTCGCGGAGGGCGCGGAAGTCCTGGTCGCGGCGGTCGTCGCCGACCAGCTTGTCGGTGCTGGTGAAGCCCCAGCCCTGGTACCTGACGGCCACCCGGGACCAGCGCCGGCGCAGCTCGCCGCCGCAGGCCTGGCAGGGGCCGGGGGCGTCGCTGCCGAGCGGCTGGAGATGCTCCTCGGAGGCGCCGCAGGCCCGGCAGGCATACTCGTAGACGGGCATCCACAGGCCTCCCGGCGGGTTGTCCCCAGCCTTATCCCCAGCTGGGGAAGAAATGACAGAGGTGTAGTTCGGCAGGTCAGCGCCGTAGCTTGCTCAGGTCCAGCGCGTCGCCAGGAGCAGCCCGACAATGAGGGGCACGAACCCGATGGCCAGGTTGATGTTGCCCAGGTCGTCGATGAACGGCGGCAGGATCTGCATGTAGAACAGCAGGATGTAGACGAGACCCAGGAGCAGGCAGACGACGATGGTGGGACCGACCCAGGGCGGCGACGGCTTCGGCTTGGGCCGGGGCGGCGGCTGGTACCGGCGCCGCTTGGAGCGGGACTTTGGCATGCGGAAGGTTCCTTTCCCGGGGCGCCGCCCGGCCCGGCGGGGGAGGGCGGCGACGACCAATGATCGTACCTCGGCCGGTCGCCTCGCGGCGACGGTGGCGCTGCTGGCCTGCCTCGGCCTGGCCGGGTGCGCGGGCGGCGGGGCGGACCGCCCGGCGGCCACCACCGTGGCCGAGCCGCTCGGGGCGCAGCCCCTGGTCGCCCGGACCGAGCCCCAGTTCCAGGCCGACCTGGACGCCCTGCGCGGCCGGGTGGTGGTGGTCAACTTCTGGGCGAGCTGGTGTGTGCCCTGCCGGGAGGAGATGCCGGCCCTCGAGCAGGTCAGCCGGGAGTACGCCGAGGCCGGCAAGCCGGTGACCGTCATCGGCGTCGACGCCTCCGACGTCCGCTCGGAGGCGGCCAGGTTCCTCGACGAGGTCGGGGTGACCTATCCGACCGTGTACGACCAGCAGGGCCTGCGCGGGGGCGTGGCCGCGAGCTGGACGGTGACGGGCCTGCCCCAGACCTGGTTCGTGGCCAGGGACGGCAGCCGGGCCGGCCGCATCGCCGGCCGGCTCACCGTCGACGACCTGCGCTCCAGGGTTGACGACCTGCTCGCCGGGGCATGACGGAACACCTCGGAGAGGTGGTTGCCGGCAGGAACCGCGTAGGATGGCTGGCGACCTCGACCTGGCCGCCGGCTGTTCGGAGGTGATGGTGCGGAGGCTGCTTCGCGGAACGGGCTGGACGTTCATCGGCATGGGAAGTTTCGTCCTCTACTTCCTCGTCTACCAGCTCGTGGGGACGAACGCCGTGACCAGTCGCGGCCAGAGCGACCTGCGCAACGAGCTCCAGCGGGAGTGGTCGGCGGTCGCGGCGGCCCCCGCCAAGGCCCCCGATCCCGAGGAGGTGGTCCCCAAGCGGCCCGCCCGGGGCAAGGCCCTGGCCGTCATCGACATCCCCAAGATCCAGCTCGACAACAACGTCGTCGTCGAGGGCGTCGGCCGTGAGGAGCTGCGCAAGGGGCCGGGTCACGTCCCGAGCACGGTCCTGCCCGGGCAGGACGGCACCTTCGGGGTCTCGGGGCACCGCACCACCTACGGCGCGCCCTTCTACCGGCTCAACGAACTGGCCAAAGGCGATACCATCACCGTCGTCACCAAGGAAGCGATCTACACCTACAGCGTCACGCGGACCGCCATCGTCCGACCGACCGACACCCAGGTGCTCGACGACGTCGAGGGACCGGACGGCAAGCCGAAGGCGACGATCACCTTGACCACCTGCCATCCTCGCTACTCGGCCCGACAGCGGCTGATCGTGTTCGGCGACCTCAGCTTCACCTCACCCAACAGCGGCAAGGTGGCGGCGTAGCGATGAGCTGGCGGGGACAGGGCGGCAAGCGGGCCAAGGGGCGCCGCGGCGACCAGGATCCCGAGCTCGACAACAACACCGCCTGGCTGGCCGAGCTGGAGCGGGAGGCCGCCGCCCGGGGCGACGACGAGGAGGACGACTGGGCGCGCACCCTCCGCGGCCGCCGCTCCACCGGCCCCGACCCCGCCGCCGCGCCCGGCCCGCCACCACCCGGGCCGTCCTGGCCGCCCGACCCCGGTCCGCCGCCTCTGGACGACCGCTCCGACGGGCTCGGCGCCGACGGGACCACCTACGAGCCGGACCCAGCCGGTGGCCAAACGACCTACGGCTCGGACGCCTGGTCCGCCGACCCGGCACCGCCGGACCGGCCACAGGACGCCGACCTCGGACCGCCGGCCCCGGACCCCGACTGGTCGTGGCGGCCACCGGCCCCCGACGCGTACGGGGAGCCGGGCGGCACGGCACCCGCCGCCCCCGCGCCCGGCGCCCCCGGGCCGGAGGCGTTCGGGAGCCCGGGGCCGGACGCCGGGTCCGGGACCGACTGGGGCGGGTCGCCGGGGGACCCGGGCGAGGGGGGCTGGCGGTCGGCCGGGGTGGACACGCCGACGGGGACCTGGGAACCGGTGGAGCCGGTCGGGCGCGAGCCGGACTACCCGGCGCTGTTCGGGGAGCTGTACCGGCGCAACGCCGGCCAGCAGGACCCGATCTGGGAGGCGCCGCCGGCTGCCGAGCCGCTGCCCGAGCAGGGGCCGCCCGACCCGCGGCCGGCCTCCTGGCCGTTCGAGGAGACCACCCAGAGCTGGGAGCCGAGCGACGGCTCCTTCGTCTGGCCGGCCGACGAGCTGCCCTCGACCTCGGCCGAGTGGAACACGCCCGCCCCGCCGTCCTGGCTGGACGACCCGGGCGCCGGCGCGGCCCCGCCGCCCGCCGCCCCCTCCGCTCACCCCTCGACCGCTTCCCCGTCCGAGCCGGACCTGGACCAGACGGCCGCCTGGTCCTCGCCGTGGGCCGACCAGCCGGACTCCGGCAACGGCCTGCCCCCGGCCCCCGCCGGACCGCCCTTCGCCTCGCCGGGGCCGGCCGTCGTGCCGCCCGGGCCGCCGCCGATGGTGCCGCCGGGGCCGCCGCCGGCGGACTGGGCTTCGGCCATCCCGACCGACGTGCCCGCGGCCAGGCGGGCGGCCGACCCGGCGTCCACCCGGGCCTGGCGGCCCGACGAGGGGGTCGAGGGCGAGCCGGGCGTGCCCCTCGGCCCCGGTCCCCGGCCGCCAGCCGGCGAGGGAGCGGCGTCGCGCATGGCCAGGCTGCGCGGGCCGGGCGAGGAGGGGGCGGCGTCGCACGCTTCCCGCCTCCAGGCGGCGGCCGGTCAGGCGCCAGCGTCGCCCATGGCCGATCCCGGGTTCGCGTCGCGGGACCCGGTGTCGCGGGCGTTCGGGACCCGGGCCGCCGACCGGGCCGTCCCGGTGCCGGAGATCGAGCCGGACGAGGAGCCGCGCGAGCGCCGGCGGGACCGGCAGCCCGGCGAGCGCCAGGCCAGGGCCTGGCCGCGGATCGTGGCCGTGATCTCCTGGATCGTGCTGGTGATGGTGGTCTGCTGGTTCTACGTGTTCCCGTGGCTGGAGCGGGTGCTTCCAGAGAACTTCTGATCCCGGACGCCGAGCTTGTCTTGCCAGCGCAGGTAGATTGTCCTGACGGCGAGCGACGCCGATACTGCTTGCCAAGCCGGCTGCCGAAACGAGGTGGGACCCACGATGCCCGAGACGACGACGCCTTGGCTCGACAACTACCCGCCGGGCGTCCCCGAGCACGTGGAGCTGCCCAAGGCCAGCCTGGCCGGCCTGCTCGAGGACGCCGCCCGGGACTTCCCCCACGCGCCGGCCCTCCACTTCGAGGGCCGCACCATCTCCTACGCCCAGCTGGCCCAGCAGGCCCGGCGCTTCTCCGGCGTGCTCGCCGGGCTCGGGGTTGGCCGCGGCACCAGGGTCGGGCTGATCCTGCCCAACTGCCCGCAGGCGGTGGTGGCCCTGTTCGGGGCGCTGCGCCTGGGGGCGACCGTGGTCCAGAACAACCCCCTCTACACCGAGCGCGAGCTCGGTCACCAGCTCGCCGACGCCGGGGTCGAGGTGCTGGTCTGCCTTGACCTGGTCTATGACCGGGTCAAGGCGCTGCGCCCCGAGACCGCCATCCGCGAGGTGATCGTCACCTCGGTCCTTGACGAGCTGCCGGGGTTCAAGCGGCTGCTGGCCCCCTACACCAAGAAGGGCAAGGCGGCCAGCGCCAGCATCGGCAAGGACGAGCCGGTCAGGCGCTGGCGCGACGTGCTCGGGTCGGCTCCGGCCGCCCCCGGTCTGGTCGAGGTCGACGCCGACCGCGACCTGGCCCTGCTGCAGTACACCGGCGGCACCACCGGCGTCTCCAAGGGCGTGATGCTCACCCACGGCAACCTCCGGGCCAACGTCGAGCAGGTCCGGGCCTGGTTTCCCGACGCCGACCCCGGCCGCGAGGTCATGATGGCCGTGCTGCCCTTCTTCCACGTGTACGGGCTCACCGTCTGCCTGCTGTTCGGCCTGCGCATCGGGGCCGCCCTGGTCCTGCTGCCCCGCTTCGACCTCGACGGCGTGCTGGCGGCGGTCGACAAGTACCGGCCGACGCTGTTCCCGGGCGTGCCCACCATGTACGTGGCCATCAACAACGCCGTCGAGAAGGGCGGCCACGACCTGTCCAGCATCAAGGCCTGCCTGTCCGGCGCGGCCGCCCTGCCGCTGGAGGTCGCCGAGCGGTTCGAGCGCTTCTCCGGGGGGCGCCTGGTCGAGGGCTACGGCCTGTCGGAGTCCTCGCCGGTGGCCATCGCCAACCCGATCTACGGCAAGCGCAAGGCCGGCACCATCGGCATGCCGCTGCCCGACACCCTGGCCCGGGTGTCCGACCCCGACGACCCTTCTCGGACCATGCCGGTGGGCGAGCCGGGCGAGCTGGCCCTGGCCGGGCCGCAGGTGATGCTGGGCTACTGGAACCGTCCCGACGAGACGGCCCAGGTGCTCCAGGACGGCTGGCTGCTCACCGGGGACATGGCGGTGATGGACGAGGAGGGCTACTTCTCGATCGTCGACCGCAAGAAGGACCTGATCATCGCCGGCGGCTACAACATCTACCCGCGCGAGGTCGAGGAGGTCCTCTACGAGCACCCCAAGATCCTCGAGGTGTGCGTGGCCGGGGTGCCCGACAACTACCGGGGCGAGGTCGTCAAGGCGTTCGTGGTCCTGCGCTCGGGCGAGCAGGCGACCAGCGACGAGATCCGCGAGTTCGCCAAGGGCCGCCTGGCCGCCTACAAGGTCCCCCGGTCGGTCGAGTTCCGCGACGAGCTGCCCAAGACCCTGATCGGCAAGGTCCTGCGCCGCGCCCTGGTCGAGGAGGAGCAGGCCAAGCAGGCCGAGCAGAAGGCGGACAGCGGAGCCGAGACGCCATGAGCGGAACCGGGGCTGCGCCGGGCGACCCGGGCCGGGGGCGGCGGATCCTGGTCGTCGACAACTACGACTCGTTCGTCTTCAACCTGGTCCAGTACCTGGAGGAGCTGGGGGCCGAGACGGTCGTGTGGCGCAACGACGCCGGGACCACGGAGGACGTTCGCGCCCTCGACCCGGACGGGGTGGTGATCTCGCCGGGGCCGGGGCATCCCCGCGACGCCCGGCTCTCGGTCGACGTCGTCCGCGACCTCGGGGCCGAGCTCCCCGTCCTCGGCGTCTGCCTCGGCCACCAGGTCATCGGCCACGTCTACGGCGGCCGGGTGGGCCGCGCCCCCGAGCTGGTCCACGGCAAGACCTCGCCAATCCACCACCGGGGCGCGGGAGTGCTGGCCGGGCTGCCGGTGCCGTTCGCGGCCACCCGCTACCACTCGCTGGTGGTGGAGCGACAGGGCCTGCCCGAGGTGCTGGAGGTGACCGGGGAGACCGCCCAGGGCCTGGTCATGGCCCTGCG
>DASUPQ010000584.1 GCA_036280995.1 Actinomycetota bacterium
GGCGGGCGGCGGCGCCGCGGCCCAGCCGAGCGACAGGCTGGCGGAGGGCGCCGCCCCCGCCGCCGAGGCGACCGTGGCCCCGGCCGCCGAGGGCGACGCCACCGGAACGAACGACGCCCCGGCCGAGGCGGCCGGAAACGAGAGCTGAAGGAGAGCCACCATGGCGAAGCTGTCCACCGACGACCTCCTGGACGCCTTCAAGGAGATGACCCTCCTGGAGCTGTCGGAGTTCGTGAAGCAGTTCGAGGAGACCTTCAACGTGTCCGCCGCGGCCCCCGTGGCCGTGGCCGCCGGGCCCGTCGGGGCCGCCGCGGGCGCCGCCGCGGCCCCCGAGGCCGAGGAGCAGACCGAGTTCGACGTCGTCCTGACCGGCGCCGGCGAGAAGAAGATCCAGGTCATCAAGGAGGTCCGCGCCCTCACCAGCCTCGGGCTGAAGGAGGCCAAGGACCTGGTCGACTCCGCGCCCAAGCCCGTGCTCGAGCGGGTCCCCAAGGAGCAGGCCGACAAGGCCAAGGCCCAGCTCGAGGGCGCCGGCGCCAGTGTCGAGCTGAAGTAGTTCGGGGTCATCACTTAGCGCGTTCCGATCGCCCACTCTCCGTAGTTGTCCCTTGACACCTCGGGGAGTGGGCGGCAAACTCGGTCGGACAAGACGAAGTGAGGTGCCCACGCAGACCCTCAGTTCGACGTTGACGGCGGTGTAGGAAAGCGCTACACTGCTCCTTCGCATGTCTTCGCGCGCCTTCGACCAGCCGACCCCGGGCTTTGGCGTGCCCAGCCGCCGCCGTATCCACCGTAGCACCCGCCTCCACACCTGCTTCCCGCGAAAGGGGAGGGACGCCTGTTGAGCGACCCGCGTACCTCGACCTCCTCTCGACTCTCCTTCGGCAAGATCCCCGAGATCCTCCCCATCCCCGACCTCATCGCCATCCAGCGCCAGTCCTTCGAGTGGCTGATCACCGACGGTCTCCGGGAGACCTTCGACGAGATCAGCCCCATCGAGGACTTCACCGGCCAGATGGCGCTCACCTTCGGGGAGCACCGCTTCGAGGAGCCCGAGCACTCTGTTGAGGAGTGCCGGGAGCGAGACAACACCTTCTCCCGCAAGCTCCACGTCCAGGCCGAGTTCCAGAACCGCACCACCGGTGAGATCAAGTCCCAGTCGGTCTTCATGGGCGACTTCCCGGTCATGACCGACCAGGGCACCTTCATCATCAACGGCACCGAGCGCGTGGTCACCTCCCAGCTGGTCCGCTCGCCCGGCGTCATCTTCGAGCAGGAGCCCGACAAGACCCTCGACAAGCTGCTCACCTCCTGCCGGGTCATCCCGGCCAGGGGCGCCTGGCTCGAGTTCGACGTCGACAAGAAGGACACCGTCGGCGTCCGCCTCGACCGCAAGCGCCGCCTGCCCGTGACCGTGCTGCTGCGCGGCCTCGGCATGGGCGACGAGCAGATCCGCGAGCGCTTCGGCGAGTCCGAGACCATGATGGGCACGCTCGAGAAGGACCACACCAAGACCGAAGAGGACGCGCTGGTCGAGATCTACCGGCGCCTGCGCCCGGGCGAGCCGCCCAGCGCCGAGTCCGGCCGCCAGCTCCTGCACGGCCTCTTCTTCCAGCCCAAGCGCTACGACCTGGCCAAGGTCGGCCGCTACAAGATCAACAAGAAGCTGGGCCTCGACCCCGAGCAGCACACCGCCCTCACCCTGACCACCGACGACGTGGTGGCCACCGTCGACTACCTGGTCCGGCTGCACGAGGGCGACCCCTCGACCAGCACCGACGACCAGGACCACTTCGGCAACCGGCGGCTGCGCTCGGTGGGCGAGCTCGTCCAGAACCAGGTCCGCATCGGCCTGTCGCGGATGGAGCGGGTCGTGCGCGAGCGCATGACCACCCAGGACGCCGAGGCGATCACCCCCCAGACGCTGATCAACATCCGTCCGGTGGTGGCCGCCATCAAGGAGTTCTTCGGCACCTCCCAGCTCAGCTCGTTCATGGACCAGACCAACCCGCTGGCCGCCCTGACCAACCGGCGGCGCCTGTCGGCGCTGGGGCCGGGCGGCCTGTCGCGCGAGCGGGCCGGATTCGAGGTCCGCGACGTCCACCCGTCCCACTACGGCCGCATGTGCCCGATCGAGACCCCCGAGGGTCCCAACATCGGCCTCATCGGCAACCTGTCGACCTACGCCCGCATCAACGAGTACGGCTTCGTCGAGACCCCGTACCGCAAGGTGGTCAACGGCCGGGTCACCGACCAGGTCGACTACCTGACCGCCGACGACGAGGACCTGCACGTGATCGCGCAGGCCAACGCGGCCGTCGACACCAAGGGCCACTTCACCACCGACCGCGTGCTGGTCCGCCAGGGCAGCCGCTCGGCCGGCGTGTCCAGCCAGCGCTCGGCCAGCCGGGCCGAGTTCGGCACCGGCCAGGCCGCCGGGGTCACCGGCGAGGTGGCCAACGTCCCGCCCGACGAGGTCGACTACATGGACGTCAGCCCCCGGCAGATGGTGTCGGTGGCCACCGCCCTGATCCCGTTCCTGGAGCACGACGACGCCAACCGGGCCCTGATGGGGGCCAACATGCAGCGCCAGGCCGTGCCCCTGCTCCGCTCCGAGGCGCCGCTGGTCGGCACCGGCATGGAGCGGCGGGTGGCGATCGACGCCGGCGCGGTGGTCGTCGCCGACGCCCCCGGCACGGTCGAGGACGTCACCGCCGACCAGGTCACCGTCCGCCACGCCGACGGCTCGGCCAAGGTCTACCGGATGCGCAAGTTCGAGCGCTCCAACCAGGGCACCTGCATCAACCAGAAGCCGATCGTGGTCGAGGGCACCAAGGTGGCCGCCGGCGACGTGCTGGCCGACGGGCCCTGCACCGACGACGGCGAGCTCGCGCTGGGCAAGAACCTCCTGGTCGCCTTCATGCCCTGGGAGGGCCACAACTACGAGGACGCCATCATCCTCTCCGAGCGCCTGGTCAAGGACGACGTCCTCACCTCGATCCACATCGAGGAGCACGAGGTCGACGCCCGCGACACCAAGCTCGGGGCCGAGGAGATCACCCGCGACATCCCCAACGTCTCCGAGGACGTGCTCAAGGACCTCGACGAGCGGGGCATCATCCGCATCGGGGCCGAGGTCGACCCCGGCGACGTCCTGGTCGGCAAGGTCACGCCCAAGGGCGAGACCGAGCTGACCCCCGAGGAGCGCCTGCTGCGGGCCATCTTCGGGGAGAAGGCCCGCGAGGTCCGCGACACCTCCCTGAAGGTGCCCCACGGCGAGACCGGCAAGGTCATCGGCGTGCGGGTGTTCTCCCGCGAGGCCGGCGACGACCTCAACCCCGGCGTCAACCAGCTGGTCCGGGTCTACGTCGCCCAGAAGCGCAAGATCTCCGACGGCGACAAGCTGGCCGGCCGCCACGGCAACAAGGGCGTCATCTCCAAGATCCTCCCCGAGGAGGACATGCCCTTCCTGGCCGACGGCACCCCGATCGACGTCATCCTCAACCCGCTCGGCGTGCCGAGCCGGATGAACATCGGCCAGGTGCTGGAGACGCACCTGGGCTGGGTGGCCGCCCACGGCTGGTCGTTCCAGACCCTGCCCGGCTGGGCCAAGGAGACCGGCTGGTCCAAGGAGCAGGGCCGCCAGGACGTGACCGTGCCGCTGGCCACCCCGGTGTTCGACGGGGCCAACGAGGCGGCCATCGAGGACCTGCTCACGGCCACCCTCGGCACCTACGAGGACCCGGTCGACGGCCAGACCCACAAGCTGGTCGACGCCGAGGGCAAGGCGGTGCTGTTCGACGGCCGCACCGGGGAGCCGTACCCGACCCCGGTGACCGTCGGCTACATCTACATCATGAAGCTGCTGCACCTGGTGGACGACAAGATCCACGCCCGCTCCACCGGTCCCTACTCGATGATCACCCAGCAGCCGCTGGGCGGGAAGGCGCAGTTCGGCGGCCAGCGCTTCGGCGAGATGGAGGTCTGGGCCCTTGAGGCCTACGGCGCCGCCTACGCCCTGCAGGAGCTGCTCACCATCAAGTCCGACGACGTCCTGGGCCGGGTCAAGGTCTACGAGGCGATCGTCAAGGGCGAGAACATCCCCGAGCCCGGCATCCCCGAGTCCTTCAAGGTGCTGATCAAGGAGATGCAGTCGCTCTGCCTGAACGTCGAGGTGCTCTCGGCCGAGGGCCAGGAGATCGAGATGCGGGAGACCGACGAGGACGTGTTCAGAGCCGCCGAGGAACTGGGGATCGACCTGTCCCGGCGGGAGCCCTCTTCGGTCGAGGAGGTCTAAGTGCTCGACGTCAACTACTTCGACGAGCTGCGGATCGGCCTGGCCACGGCCGAGCAGATCCGCATGTGGTCAAACGGTGAGGTCCGCAAGCCGGAGACGATCAACTACCGCACCCTCAAGCCCGAGAAGGACGGCCTGTTCTGCGAGAAGATCTTCGGGCCGACGCGGGACTGGGAGTGCTACTGCGGCAAGTACAAGCGCGTCCGCTTCAAGGGCATCATCTGTGAGCGTTGCGGCGTCGAGGTCACCCGGGCCAAGGTGCGGCGCGAGCGCATGGGCCACATCGAGCTGGCCGCGCCCGTCACCCACATCTGGTACGTCAAGGGCGTGCCGAGCCGGCTCGGGTACCTGCTCGACATGGCCCCCAAGGACCTCGAGAAGATCATCTACTTCGCCGCCAACGTGGTGACCTGGGTCGACGACGACCGCCGCCACGAGGACCTGCCGCGGATCGAGACCGAGATCGGCCACGAGCGCGAGCAGGTCGAGGTCGACAAGCAGAAGCGCGAGGAGGAGATCAAGGCCCAGCTGGAGGCCAACCTGGCCGAGCTGGAGGCCCAGGGGGCCAAGTCCGACCAGCGCCGCAAGGCCCGGAACGAGGCCGAGCGGGCGTTCAAGGACGTGCGCGAGAAGGCCGCAACCCGCCTGGAGCTGCTCGAGCGCATCCTGGACGTGTTCAAGAACATGGCCCCCAAGCAGCTCCTGGCCGACGACCAGTACTACCGGGAGCTGCGCGACCGCTTCGGCGAGTACTTCTCGGCCGGCATGGGCGCCGACGCCATCAAGGACCTGCTCCTGCGCGAGGGGATCGAGGAGGAGCAGGCCCGCCTGCGCGAGGTCATCGCCACCTCCAAGGGCCAGAAGCAGCAGCGGGCCATCAAGCGGCTGCGGGTCGTGTCGGCCTTCATCGGCCGGCGCAACTCGCCGCTGGGCATGGTGCTGGACTGCGTCCCGGTGATCCCGCCCGACCTGCGCCCGATGGTGCAGCTGGACGGCGGCCGGTTCGCCACCAGCGACCTCAACGACCTGTACCGGCGGGTCATCAACCGCAACAACCGCCTCAAGCGGCTGCTCGACCTGGGTGCCCCCGAGATCATCGTCAACAACGAGAAGCGCATGCTCCAGGAGGCCGTCGACGCGCTGTTCGACAACGGCCGCCGCGGCCGTCCGGTCACCGGCCCGGGCAACCGGCCCCTCAAGAGCCTGTCCGACATGCTCAAGGGCAAGCAGGGCCGCTTCCGCCAGAACCTGCTCGGCAAGCGGGTCGACTACTCCGGCCGCTCGGTCATCGTGGTCGGCCCCGAGCTCAAGCTGCATCAGTGCGGGCTGCCCAAGCAGATGGCCCTGGAGCTGTTCAAGCCGTTCGTGATGAAGCGGCTGGTCGACCTCTCCTACGCCCAGAACATCAAGTCGGTCAAGCGCATGGTCGAGCGTTCCCGGCCCCAGGTCTGGGACGTGCTCGAGGAGGTCATCCGCGAGCACCCGGTGCTGCTCAACCGGGCCCCGACCCTGCACCGCCTGGGCATCCAGGCGTTCGAGCCGGTCCTGGTCGAGGGCAAGGCCATCCAGATCCACCCGCTGGTCTGCAAGGCGTTCAACGCCGACTTCGACGGCGACCAGATGGCCGTGCACGTGCCCCTGTCGTCCGAGGCCCAGGCCGAGGCGCGGGTGCTGATGCTGTCGGTCAACAACATCCTGTCGCCGGCCAACGGCCGCCCGATCGCCATCCCGACCCACGAGATGGTGCTGGGCATCTACTTCCTGACCTACAAGGAGGATGCGCCTCCGGCGCAGAGGAACGGGCAGAAGAAGAAGCGCGCCGAGGCTGACGCCTCGTCGCCGCACCTGCCGATCTTCGGGTCGGTGGCCGAGGCCGTCATGGCCCACGACTTCAAGTCGATCGGCCTCCAGGACCCGATCGTCGTGCGGCTGCCCGAGGCCAAGGCGGCCCTGGTCGAGGACGGGGTCACCAAGGTGGAGACCACGGTCGGGCGCCTGCTGTTCAACGAGGCCCTGCCCGAGGACTTCCCCTACATCAACGAGACCCTGCAGAGCCGCGAGCTGACCAGCCTGGTGTCGCGGGTCGCCGACCGCTACGACCAGACCGAGACCGCCGAGGTCCTGAACAAGCTCAAGACCCTCGGCTTCCACTGGGCGTCGCGGGCCGGCGTCACCGTGTCCATCCAGGACGTGCTCAAGCCGCCGCGCAAGCAGCAGATCCTCGACGAGTTCGAGAAGCGCGCCGAGAAGGTCGAGTCCCAGTTCCGCCGGGGCATCATCACCGACGACGAGCGCCGCCAGGAGCTCATCGAGATCTGGACCGAGGCCACCGAGCGGGTCCGCGAGGACATGGAGGAGCGGTTCCGCCAGGAGCCCTTCAACCCCATCTACATGATGGCCACCTCCGGGGCCCGCGGGAACATGACCCAGGTGCGCCAGATCGCCGGCATGCGCGGGCTGGTCGCCAACCCCAAGGGCGACATCATCCCGCGGCCGATCAAGGCCAACTTCCGCGAGGGCCTGTCGGTGCTCGAGTACTTCATCTCGACCCACGGCGCCCGCAAGGGGCTGGCCGACACGGCCCTGCGCACGGCCGACTCCGGCTACCTGACCAGGCGGCTGGTGGACGTGACCCAGGACGTGATCGTCCGCGAGAGCGACTGCGGCACCGAGCGGGGCATCCCCGTGACCGTGGCCGTGCAGCGGCCCATCCCGGGCAAGAAGGGCGAGTTCGAGTGGGTCCGGCCGCGTGCGGTCGAGAGCCAGGCCCTGTCCCGGATCCTGGCCGAGGACGTCATGGACCCGGCCGGCAAGGGCAAGCAGGTGCTGCTCGAGGCCGGCACCGAGATCGGCGAAGAGGTGATCGACCTGCTGGTCGAGCACGGCGTCGACGAGGTGCTGTGCCGCTCGGTGCTGACCTGCGACTCCAAGATCGGGGTCTGCCAGCTCTGCTACGGCCGCAGCCTGGCCAACAACCGGCTGGTCGACATCGGCGAGGCGGTCGGCATCATCGCCGCCCAGTCGATCGGCGAGCCGGGCACCCAGCTGACCATGCGGACCTTCCACACCGGCGGCATCGCCGGTGAGGACATCACCCACGGCCTGCCGCGGGTGCAGGAGCTGTTCGAGGCCCGCACTCCCAAGGGCATGACGCCGATCGCCGAGTTCTCCGGCCGGGTCGGGATCGAGCACGTCGAGAAGGGCGTGCAGGTCACCGTGACCTCGGACGAGGGCGAGGAGTGGGTGGCGATCGTGCCCCGGCGGGCCCGGCTCCGGGTCGAGGACGGCCAGGACGTCGAGGTCGGCCAGCCGATCATCGACGGCATCCCCAACCCCAAGGAGATGCTGCGGGTGCTCGGCATCCGGGCCACCCAGCGGCACCTGGTCGAGCAGGTCCAGCAGGTCTACACCAGCCAGGGTGTGACCATCCACGACAAGCACATCGAGCTGATCGTCCGCCAGATGCTCAAGCGGGTGACCGTGCTCGAGGGCGGCGACACCGAGCTGCTCCCCGGCGAGCTGATCGAGCGGGCGACGTTCGAGCGGGCCAACCGGGAGGCGCTGGAGGCCGGCAACACGCCGGCCAACGGCCGTCCCGAGCTGCTCGGCATCACCAAGGCGTCGCTGGCCACCGAGTCGTGGCTGTCGGCGGCCTCCTTCCAGGAGACCACCCGGGTGCTGACCGAGGCGGCCATCGAGGGCAAGAGCGACTCGCTGATCGGCCTCAAGGAGAACGTCATCATCGGCAAGCTGATCCCCGCCGGGACCGGCATGGTGCGCTACCGCAGCGTCACCCCGGTCCTGACCGAGATCCCCGCGGCCGCCTACGGGGTCGACGCCTTCGGCGAGGCCTACGAGACCTACGGCGACGACGTCTACTACGCCGAGGACGGCACCGCCTACCAGGTCCCGGTCGGCACCGACACCGAGGCCGGTGGCGAGCTGGTCGACGTCGACGCCGGCGGGTACGCGACCGACGAGTACCAGACGTTCGAGGACACCCAGCAGCCGCAGTAATCCACCGACACGGCCGACGGCCCGGGCTCAACGGCCCGGGCCGTCGGCGTTCGGGGGGCGGCGCTGGGCATCGGGCGGCTGACCCGCGACCCTGACGGCGGGCTGACCGCTGCCTGCCGTGCCAGGTGCGTGCAGGGCCCGACCTACCGATCCCTTGCTCATCGGAACAATTCGGTTGCCGCAGCGGACTGCGCGCGGTTCCCTGGTCGCATCATGGCGAACATGGTGGTCTTCCGTGTCCGGGGGTGCGCGCAGGCGCGCCGAGCTCGGGCAGCACTTTCTGGCCGGAGGCCGGCTGGCGGCTGAGCTGGTCGAGCAGGCCGGGGTCGGATCGGGCGATCTCGTGGTCGAGATCGGGCCTGGGACCGGGGTGCTGACCGAGGCGCTGGCCAGGCGGGCCGGGCGTGTGGTGGCGGTCGAGTACGACCCACGGCTGGCCGAGCGGGTCCGGACGCGGCTCGCCGGCTACCCCAATGTGCGGGTGGTGACGGCCGACGCGCGGACCCTGCAGGCGCCCCGGCGGCCGTTCCGGGTGGTGGCCAACCTGCCGTTCGGGTCGACGGCGGTGATCCTGCGGCGGCTGCTCGGTGACCCGCGGACCCAGCTGGAGCGGGCCGACCTGGTGCTCCAGGAGCAGGCGGCCAGGCGGTACGCGGCCAGGCGACCCGGCACCCCGGAGATGATCGGCTGGGGGGCCCGCTATGAGCTGACCATCGGCCGTCGGCTCGGGCCTTCCTGCTTCCGGCCGCCGCCGCGGGTCGGGGCGGCCGTGCTGGTCGCCCGGCGCCGCGACCCGCCGCTGGTCCCGGTGGCCGACCGCAGGCGCTTCGCGGCGCTCGTCCAGGCGGCCTTCCGCCATCCCGGGCTGCCGCTGCGCCGCGGGCTGGTGCCGCCCTTGACCTACCGGCAGCTGCGCCGCCTGGCCCGCGACCTTGGGTTCCCGCTCGACGCCCGCCCGGGCGACCTGGACGCGGTCCAATGGGCCGGCCTGTACGCGCTGCTCGACAACGGTCGACCTGGGAAGACCGGGGGCAAGCCCGTAGGATAGGGGGAACCGGACCTCCCGACCGCTGCCGAGGGATCGATGGGGACGCTGACGCTCTCCACCCGCATCACCCTGTTGCGCATCGCGCTCATCCCGGTGCTGCTGTGGCTGCTGGTCGCCGAGGGACGGGTGGAGCGGGCGGCGGTGCTGGCCGCGATCGTGTTCCTGGTCGCCTCGTTCACCGACTTCGTCGACGGCTACCTGGCCCGGCGCTGGCAGCAGACCACCATGCTCGGCAACTTCCTCGACACCACCGCCGACAAGCTGCTGGTCGTGGGGGCCCTGCTGGGCCTGATGGCGGTGGACCGGGTCAACGTCTGGGTGGCGTTCGTGGTGATCGCCCGGGAGATCGCCGTGCTCGGCCTGCGGGCCATCGCCGCCGCCTCCAACGTGGTCATCTCGGCCAGCATCTGGGGCAAGATCAAGTTCAACGTCCAGGTCGTCGGGATCACCCTGGCCATCCTGCGGCCGGAGGTCCAGCTGGGTTCGCTCTGGCTGGACGAATGGGCCATGCTGGCGGTGGCCGTTGTCAGCGCCGCCTCGGCCGTCGACTACTTCGCGCGCTTTGGCGACCTGATACGGGCGGGACGATGAGCGGATGACCGACAGGACGCTGATCACCGGGGCGACCGGGTTCGTTGGTGGGCTGCTGGCGTCCCGTCTGGTGGCCGAGGGGCGCCAGGTGCGGGCCCTGGTCCGCCACCTGACGGACCGTGAGCGGCTGCCCGACCCGCGGGTCGAGCTGGCCATCGGCCACCTGGACGACGAGGAGTCGCTGGCCAGGGCGGCCGACGGCTGCCAGGTCGTCTACCACGTGGCCGGGCTGAACCAGCTCTGCCTGGCCGACCCGGAGCCCCTGTACCGGGTCAACGTCGAGGGCACCCGGCGGATGCTGGAGGCGGCCCGGCGGGCCGGGGTGCGGCGGGTGGTCCACACCAGCTCGGCGGCCACCCTCGGCGGGGACGGCAGCACGTTCCTCGACGAGACGGCCGGTCCGCCGTCGGAGTTCACGTCCCACTACGCCCGCTCCAAGTGGGAGGGCGAGCAGGTCGCCCTCGGCTTCGACGGCGTCGAGGTGGTGGCCGTCAACCCCAGCTCGGTGCAGGGGCCAGGGCGGACCACGGGCACGGCCGGGGTGTTCATCGGCTACCTCAACGGCCGGCTGCCGTTCGACCTGCCGGCCAGGTTCGGGCTCTGCTACACCCTGGACTGCGTCAACGGTCACCTGCTGGCCGAGGCCAAGGGCCGGCCCGGGCAGCGCTACGTGCTCAGCACCGCCACCCTGACCAACACGGAGGCCATCGACCTGATCGCCGTCATCTCCGGGCTGACCGACCGGCCCCGTACGCTGCCCCTGCCGCTGGCCATGGGAGTCGCCAGCGTCACCGAGGCCGTGGCCCGCGCCCGCGGCCGCCAGCCGAAGCTTTGCCGCGAGTCCGTCCGAACTCTCGGCCACCCCCACCTGTACGACGGCTCGCGGGCCACCCGGGAGCTCGGCCTGCACTACACCCCGCTGCGACAGGCGCTCGAGACCACCGTCCGCTGGTACGTGCAGCAGGGCCTGGTCACGCGGAAGCTGCCCAAGATCGCCGCCGAGGCCCCCGCCGCACCCGAGCCGGCGCCTGCCGAGCCTCCGGACGGGCCGGGCGCCTCGCTGTTCGAGCCCCCGCCCGGCCCCCAGCGGGAGTGGCGCGCGTGACCCACCTGGCGGAGACCGACGTGGTGGTGGTCGGTGGCGGGGTGACCGGCGTCGCCGTTCTGCGCGACCTGGCCCTGCGGGGCGTGCACGCGGTCCTGGTCGAGCGGTTCGACCTCGGCACCGGGACCTCGGGGCGCTGGCACGGCCTGCTCCACTCGGGGGCCCGGTACGCGGTCAGGGACCAGGAGTCGGCCCGGGAGTGCATCGAGGAGAACACCACCCTGCGCCGCATCGCCCCCCACACCATCGAGGACGTCGGCGGCCTGTTCGTGCTCCTGCCCGGCGACGACGAGGCCTACGCGGGGAGGTTCGTGGAGGGCTGCCGGGCCTCGGGCATCCCCACCGAGGAGCTGTCGGCGGCGGCCGCCCACCGGCGCGAGCCGCTGCTCGCGCCCGACGTCAAGCTCGCCTTCGCCGTGCCCGACGGCGGCATCGACTCGTGGGCGCTGCTGCGCTCGATGGCCGCCGACGCCGAGGCCCGCGGCTGTCAGGTGCTGGTCCGCCACCCGCTGGTGGGCGTGGAGCGCGACGGCGACCGCATCACCGCCGTCCGCGTGCACGACGCCGTCGCCGGCCAGGACCGCACCATCGGCTGCCAGTGGGTGGTCAACGCCGCCGGCGCCTGGGCGGGCGAGGTCGGGCGCATGGCCGGCGTGCCCCTGACGATGATCGCCGGCAAGGGCGTGATGGTGGTCATGGCCAGCCGCTACGTGCGCGGGGTGGTCAACGCCTGCCGCAAGCCGGCCGACGGCGACATCATCGTCCCCCAGCACGAGGTGGCCATCCTCGGCACCACCTCCGAGCAGGTGGCGAGCGCCGACGACATCTCGACCCCCCCGGCCGACGTCGACCGGATGATCGACATGTGCGCCCAGATGGTGCCGGCGATCGCGTCGGGCCGGGTGCTGCGCGCCTTCGCCGGGTCGCGGCCGCTGTACGTGGCCGAGCCGCCGGCGGGCGGCGACAGCGGTGTGGACGGGGGCGACACCCGGGAGGTGAGCCGCACCTTCACCGTGGTCGACCATTCTCACCTGGACGGCCTGGACAACATGTACAGCATCGTCGGCGGCAAGCTGACCACCTGCCGGCAGATGGCCGAGGCGGTGGTCGACCGGCTGGCCGAGCGTATGGGCGTGACCGAGCCCTGCCGGACCGCCACCGAGGTCCTGCCCGGGGCCGACCACGGCACCCACCGGCTGGCCGAGCCGCTGGCCCGGGTCGAGCGGGAGCAGGCCTACGGCGAGCTGATCTGCGAGTGCGAGCTGGTCACCCGGGCCCAGGTCCGCGAGTCGGTGGCCGGCGGGCTGACCGAGCTGGAGGACCTGCGCCGCAAGCTCCGGCTCGGCTACGGCCCCTGCCAGGCCGCGTTCTGCGCCTGGCGCGCCGCCGGCATGCTGGCGGAGGCCCGGCCCGCTGGGGACGTGTCCGGGGACGGGCAGCGGGGCGGCGCGCCTGGCCCCGACCCGGTGGCCGGGCTGGAGCGGTTCCTCGAGGAGCGCTGGCGCGGGCAGCGGTCGACCATCTGGGGCGACCAGGCCCGCCAGGCCCTCCTCAACCACGCCATCTACCGGGGAATCTTCGACCTCCACGGGGAGGGTGTGCCCGACGAGGCGGCGGCCCCGACGGCAGGTGACAGCTGATGCGGGCCGACGTGGTCGTGGTCGGGGCCGGCCCGGCCGGGCTGGCCAGCGCCACCCGCCTGGCCGAGGCGGGCCGCCAGGTGCTGCTGCTGGCCTGGGGCAACGGCTTCACCCACTGGGGGGCGGGGGCGGTCGACGTCCTCGGCCGGGTCGGCGGCGAGCCGGTCGAGCGGCCCCTGGAGGCGATCGACCGGCTGCCCGAGGGCCATCCCTACCACCTGGTCGGCCAGGCCGCGGTCCGCGACGGGGTCGAGTGGTTCTCCCGCTTCGCCGCCGGGGCCGGGCTGGCCCACGCCGGCGACCTGGAGGGCAACCGCGGCCAGGTCACCGCCTTCGGCACCGTGCGCCCGACCTGCCTGGTCCCCGAGCCGGCGGCGGGCCCCGACGGGTTCCTCAAGGGCCGGGTGGCGGTGGTCAACTTCGCCGGGTTCCGCGACTTCTCCCCGGCCCTGTGCGCGGACCATCTGCGCCGGATCGGGATCGACGCCAGTCCGGCCAGCGCGCCCCTGCCGGCCTGGGACCACGACCGCTACTTCACCGGCGTGGAGCTGGCCCGGGCGATCGACGACGACGGCTTCCGGCGCCGCCTCGCCCCCGGCCTGGCCAGGGCGGCCGCCGGTGCGGAGGTGGCGGTGGTGCCGGCCGTGCTCGGCCTGGACCGCGGCCACGAGCCCTGGGCCGACCTCCAGGCCCAGGTCGGCCTGCCACTGGTCGAGGCCGCGACCGCCCCGCCGTCCATCCCCGGCCTGCGCCTGTTCGCCGCCTACCGGTCCCGGCTGGATGCTCTGGGCGTCCGCTGGCAGTTCGGCTTCCCGGCGGTCGGGGTGGACCGCGACGGGGACCGGGTGACCGCCGTCCGCAGCGAGGGCGCCTCCCGGGTCCTGGCCACCCGCTGCCAGGAGCTGGTCCTGGCCACCGGGGGAGTCGCCGGCAACGGCATCGAGGCCAACCGCGACGGCAGCCTGACCGAGCGGGTCGCCGGGCTGCCCGTGGCCGGGTTCGAGGACCGGCTGGCCTACCTGGGCGGCCGCTTCCTCGGCGACCACCCGCTGGGCGCCGCCGGGGTCCGGGTCGACGCGGAGCTCCGGCCGGTCGACGCGTCCGGCGAGCCGCTGCTCGCCAACGTCCGCTGCGTCGGCGGCCTGCTCGCCGGCCACGACCCGACCGGCGAAGGCTCCCGCGAGGGGGTGGCCCTGGCCACCGCCTCCCGGGTGGCCGCGCTCCTCGCCGCCACTCCCGCCCGCTGACCCGGAGGCTGCCGTGCTGCACGTGGAACAGACCGCCGACCGCTGCATCAAGTGCAACATCTGCAACACGGTGTGCCCGGTCTCGGCGGTCACCGACCTGTTCCCCGGGCCCAAGTACGAGGGGCCGCAGGGCCAGCGGTTCCGGGCCGGCATCGACACCGGCGACTCGCCCGACAAGTCCCTCGACTACTGCTCGGCCTGCGGGCTCTGCACCCAGGCCTGCCCCGAGGGCGTGATGGTGGCCGAGATCAACCAGGTCGCCCGCAGCCGCCTGGTCGCCGACCGCGGCGGCCTCAACCTGCGCGACCAGCTGGTCAGCCGGCCCTCGCTGATGGGCGCCATGGCCCGGCCGGTGGCGCCCCTGGCCAACGCCGTCATGGCCGCCCGGCCGGTCCGGGTGCTGGTCGAGAAGACCATCGGCGTGCACCGGGGCGCGGCCATGCCCAAGTTCTCGGCCATGACCTTCCGCTCCTGGGCCCGCTCCCACCGCGACCCGCCCGGCGCCACCCGCACCGTCGCCTACTTCCACGGCTGCGCCGTCCAGGAGTTCGAGCCCGAGGTGGGCGCGGCCGTCGTCCGGGTCCTGGAGCGCAACGGCGTCCGGGTGACCGTCCCCAGGCAGGGCTGCTGCGGGCTGCCGCTGGTCTCCAACGGCGACTTCGACGCCGGCCGGAGCTACGCCACCAAGCTGGTCAGGCGGCTGCGGGGCGCGGCCGACGACCCCGGGGTGATCGTGGCCAATTCGACCTCGTGCGGCATGACCCTCAAGGCCAAGTACCGCGAGCTGCTGGGGCTGGACGACGCCGACACCAAGGCGGTCTCCCAGGCCGTCTACGACATCTGCGAGTACCTGGTCGGGCTGGACGACGAGGACGCGCTGAACCGGTCGTTCGCCCCCATCCAGGCCCGGGCCCTGTACCACCCGCCCTGCCAGCTCATGGCCCACGGCGTCGGCACCCCCGCCCTCGACCTGCTCGCCCTGATCCCGGGACTGGAGATGGAGCGGTCGCGGGCCGGCTGCTGCGGCACCGCCGGCACCTACGGCACCAAGGTCGAGAAGTACCAGATCGCCATGGACGTCGGGCAGACCCTGTTCGACCAGGTCACCGAGTCCCGGCCCGACTTCATCGTCTGCGACTCCGAGACCTGCCGCTGGCACATCGCCCAGGCGACCGGCCTGCCCGTCTACCACCCGGTCCAGGTGCTCGACCGGGCGTACGCCACGGTCTGAGGTGTCGGCTCCCTTCTCGAAGGGAACGACACCGGCATGGAACTCTCGCTGGCCCTGACCCTGCCACGGGACGAGCAGACGGTCTCGGTGGCCCGACACATCGTCCGCAACGCCATGGAGCAGGTCGGTGTGGAGGAGACCTGCGTCTATGACGTCGAGCTGGCCTTGAGCGAGGCCTGCACCAATGTGCTGCTCCACTCCGGTCCCGGCGACCAGTACGTCGTCCGCCTCGACCTGAATGACCGTCTCGGCGTGATCCGGGTGATCGACGTCGGCCATGGCTTCGACTCGGCCAGGCTGCAGGCCGCGGGCCCCCTGCTCGAGGCCGAGCGGGGCCGTGGCCTGGGGCTGATGCAGGGCCTGGTCGACCGGGTCGACTTCACCTCCCGGGCCGAGGCGGGGACGATCGTCACCCTTGAGAAGGTCCTGACCTACGACGACGAGGCGTTCCTGGTGGGGCGCGGAAAGCAGGTTTGAACCCGGCTCGTATCGCTCATTCCAGTGCTGTCAAGGGCGGCAACATGCCGCCGAAGCGACGAAAGGACATGGAATGGGCATCATTGGCTGGATCGTGCTCGGCCTGCTCGCCGGGATCATCGCCAAGGCGATCCTGCCCGGCAACGACCCGGGCGGGATGATCGTGACCATCATCATCGGCATCGTGGGCGCGATCCTCGGCGGGTTCCTGGCCCAGGTGTTGTTCGGCCGTAACACGGTGGACGAGTTCTTCGACGTCAGCACGTGGCTGACGGCGATCATCGGCGCCATCATCCTGCTGGTGATCTACCGCCTCGCCGTCGGCCGAGGAGGCAGGCGCCGGGTCATCTAGCCCGGCACGTCCCAATCGACGCGCCCCCGGGCCGGGGGCGCGTCCCTTCTCCGTCAGCGGACCGCCCGGGCCGGCCCCAGCGGGCCGATGACCGGTGCCGAAGCGCTCGTCGGCCAGGGCGAAGGCGGCCACGGCGAGCGGCGCCACCGAACGGCCCACCGGCACCCGACCCGGGTCGAGGGCCAGGCGCACGAACCCGCCGACCCCGGACGGCCCGAACGACAGCACCCCGTCGGCCCGCCGCCCGTCCTCGGCCGGCCGGCAGGTCCCGCCCTTCGGTGGGCAGGAACCCCTCGGCCGCCAGCACCCCGTCGACGGTGAAGGCGCCCCGGTAGCCGACCCGCTCGCGCAACCCGGCCCCGACCCGGCGGGCCAGGTCGCGCA
>DASUPQ010000585.1 GCA_036280995.1 Actinomycetota bacterium
TCTCGGCACGACGGCGACGGGACGGCGCAACGGATGGTCGGGACGATCGGCGATCTGGCCGGAACGAGTTGTATCCGGGCCCAGAAACCCGGACAACCAGCCATCCACACCCCCGCCCCATGACACCACCCCGCTCCGGACCGCAACCGCCGGGCCGATGCACCGCGAAGAACCAGGTGACAGGACAGCCGGCTGAAGGGAACGACGACGTGGCGGGTCGGAGCGTGCGGCTCGCGCGGGAGGTGGCCCGCGAGGTCGTGGGCCATGTGCGACGGCACGACCTGGTGTTCTATGCCGCCGGGCTGACCTTCTACGCGGGCATCGCGATCGTGCCGCTGCTGCTGGTGGCCTGGTGGGTCACCTCGCTGGTGCTCGGCGACGACCTGGTCCGGACCCTGACCCTCGCCCTGGCCGAGTACGCGCCGACGTCGCTCGGGTTTCAGGAGGGGGTGCAGGCCCTTGGCGAGGTCGGGCCGCGGCTGGGGATCGCCTCGTTCGCGGCCGCCCTGATCCCGGCGACCAGCTACGGGGACGGGCTGGTGCGGGCGCTGGACCGGATCGCCGAGCGGAACCGTCGGGCCAAGGGCCTGCGCGGGCGGCTGCTGGGGCTGGTGTTCGTGGCCGCGCTGCCGCCGGTGGTCATGGCCGAGCTGGGGGCGGTGGCGGTGCTGCCCGGCGCCCTCGGGTTCACCGGCCGCTTCAACCTGCTCAGCGTGGCCGTGGCCTTCGTGATCGGGTGGCTGTCGGCGACCCTGCTGGTGGGCGTCCTCTACCGGGCCTTCTCGCCGCGGCCGATCCAGGCCGGGCCGCTCGCCCTTGGGGCGGCCCTGACCGGGTCGTTCCTCTCCGGCATGTCGCTGACCTGGCTGTTCCTGCTCCGCTTCGGGGTCGACGTCGGCATCGCCTTCGGCGACTCCGACCTGCTCGGCACCGTGGTCGTGGCCGCCGTCTACCTGTACCTGGTCCAGGTGGTCCTGCTCGGCGGCTACGTCCTCAGCCTGGTCCTGGCCCGGTTCGCCGCCCGAGCCGGAACCAGGTCAGAAGATCTCGCCGCTGCCCTGCGGTAGCGGGCCTTCGGCGCGGGCCCAGCGGAGGAACTCCTCGAGGCCCTCGCCGATGTCCCTGGCGATGAACTCCGAGGCCAGCTCGTCGATGCGCTGGTCGGAGAAGCCCTCGGCGCCGAGCTCGGGCCGGGCCTGGTTGGCCAGCAGGCGCGCGCTCTCGACCTCCGAGGCCTCGGGCTCGGGGATGTGGTCGGGGGTCTCCGGGTCCTGCTTGTCGACGTCGGTCGCGCGCGCCGGCGGGTCGGGCTCGCGAGGCAGGTCGTCGTCGGGGTACTGGGTCGCCAAGGTCAGCTCACCTCCGGGGTGAACCTACCCGGCCTGGCCCGGATCGGCCAGCTCACCGGCTGGCGCGGGCCGGCTGGCGAGCAGGGTGGGCCCGCCGCCCCAGCACCCCACCATCTGGGCGGCGATGCCGGTGGCCCCGACCAGGTCGCCGCTGCCCGGACCCACCAGCCCGGCGAAGCGGGCGTCCCCACCCGGGTCGCGGCATCGGGTCGATGATGGGGCGTGGCCGTCACCGAGCGCGGAGGGAGCCGCCGATGCCGTCGACCCGCTATCCACGTCGTGGCGACAACGACGACTTCGGACGGGTCGTCTACTTCACCGACGCCGTGTTCGCGATCGCCATGACCCTGCTGGTGGTGGAGATCGGCGTGCCCGAGACGATCGCCGGGGACGCCGACGACCCCGGCGCCCTGCTGGACGCCTTCGCCGACAAGGGGCCGCTGGTCTTCGCGTTCTTCCTCGGCTGCTACGTGATCGGCTCCTACTGGGTGGCGCACCACCGCTTCATGTCGTGGCTGAGCGCGGTCGACCGGGGCTTCATCGCCCTGACCGTCGTCTACCTGTCGTTCGTGGCCCGGCTGCCCTTCCCGACCGGCGTGCTGGGCGAGTTCGGCGACAACCCGATCTCGGTGGTCGCCTTCGCCCTGAACATGGGGGCGGTCAGCACCATGGAAGCGGTGCTGTTCCGCCATGCCAGGCGTCGGCGGCTGTTCCGGCAGGAGTGGCCGGAGGACGTCTACCGCTGGGCCCTGCTGTCGTCGCTGTCGCCCGTGCTGATGTTCACGCTGTCCGTGCCGGTCGCCTTCGTCGACGCCCGGCTGGCGATCGTGATGTGGTTCCTGGCCATCCCCCTGGGGATGCTCCTGGACCGGCGCCGGCCGGCGGAGGCGGCCCGGTACGTCGCCTGAGGGTTAGGGCGCCGGTTCGATCGACGCCACCACCAGCGGCACGCCCTGCTGGCAGATGCTGAGCAGGTCGCGGTCGACCCGGCCGGTGACCGCGACCCGGGCGCCGGGCCGCAGCTTCGCCCGGTCGCCGCCGATGAGCAGGTAGGGCCCGCCCTTGGCCTCCAGGAGCAGGCAGTTGCCCTCGACCCCGGGGGTGACGGTGCCGGAGACGGTGACCTCGCCGGCGGGCGGGGCCGGGATCGTCCCGCTGGTGGGCGGGGCGGTCGTGGGCGGGGTTGTGGGCGCGGTGGTGGCGGGGCCCTGGCCGGCCCCGGCGCCGTCGTCCCCGGGGTCGGCGCAGGCGGCGGCCAGCAGCCCGGCCAGGAGCAGGCCGGCCAGCGCGCGCAGGAGCTTCGTGAAGAACATGCCGTTTGGACGCCCCAGGGGGCCGGGAGGTTCCCGGCGTCCGGGGCGACCCTCTACCCGGGGCCAGGCCGCTGGTCCGCGTGACGGCCGTCTGCATGGTCTCTCCATCGGCTGCGCGGGATCGCGGATGAACTCCGAAACGATAGGCTTTGACCATGAAGGACGTCGGCATCGTCGGGCTGCCCCAGAGCGGCAAGACAACCCTCTTCAACGCGCTGACCCGGGCCGGCGTGCCCGCCGGGGGGGCGGCGGGCAAGGCCAGCGTGGCCGCCGTGCCCGTGCCCGACCCCCGGGTGGACGTGCTGGGCGAGCTGGAGCGCTCCCGCAAGCGGGTCTACGTGCAGGCCCGGTTCGTGGACGTGGCCGGGCTGTCGGCCGGCGCCGGGGGCGGGCTGTCGGCCCAGGGACTGGGGGCGCTGCGCGAGGCCGACGCCCTGGCCATGGTGCTGGCCGCCTGGGACGGGGGCGGCCCCGACCCGGTCGAGGCGGCGGCCGAGCTGACCCTGGAGCTGACCGTGGCCGACCTGGAGTCGGTCGCCGGCGGGGCCGAGAAGGCGGCCAAGAAGGCCCGGGCCGGGGTCAAGGACGCCGCCCTGGAGGCGGAGGTCCTGGCCAGGGCCCGCGACCTGCTCGACCAGGGCACGCCCCTGCGGGCGGCCGACTGGGAGCCGGAGGAGGCCAGGGTGCTGCGCAACTTCGCCCCCCTCACCCTCAAGCCGGCCCTGGTCGTGCTCAACCTGGCCGAGGCCGACGCCGCCGCGGCCGCCGAGCGGGCCGCCGAGATCGAGGCCAAGCTTGGCCTGCCAACGGTGGCCGTGGCCGCCGCCCTGGAGGCGGAGGCGGCCGAGCTGGCCCCCGAGGACGCGGCCGACCTGCTCGCCGGGTACGGGGTCGAGCGCGGCGGCCTCGACCAGGTGGTCGGGGCCGCCTGGCGGCTGCTCGACCTGCTGACCTTCCTCACCACCGGCGAGGACGAGACCCGCGCCTGGGAGGTCCGCCGGGGCGCCACCGCCCCCGAGGCCGCCGGCCGCATCCACTCCGACCTGCAGCGCGGCTTCATCCGGGCCGAGGTGATCGCCTACGACGACCTGGTCGCCGCCGGCGGCTGGGACACCGCCCGTTCCAAGGGCCTGCTTCGCACCGAGTCGCGGTCCTACATCGTCCAGGAAGGCGACGTGGTGCACATCAGGTTCAACGTGTAGCCTCCGCGCCCCCAAACGGGAGGGTCGCCCGCGGCGGGAACGGGGGCGAACGGCTGTCCACAGCCCCGTGCCCGGGTCAGGCCCCGGAGGCGAGGGTGAGGAGGCGGTCGACCCCGGCGTCGAGGGCCAGGACCTCGCGTGCGACCTGGGCTTCGAGGGGGGCGAGCTCGGCGGTGGTGTCGGCGCCGAGGCCGGCGCTGGCGGCGCGGCGGATCGTCAGGGCGACCCGGGTGACATCCGCGACCCGGGCCCGGGCCGCGGGCAGGACCCGGGCCAGCTCGGCCTGATCGGGCTCGTGGGCCAGCAGCCGCAGCTCGGCGTCGAGGGTCCCGGCCACCCGGCCCAGCCGCCTGGCCAGGTGGGGCAGGTCGCCGACGGTGCCGCCGGCCGACCTGACGACCGCGACCGCCTCGCCGGTGGCGAGGGTGGCCGCGTGCAGGTCCCGGCGCAGGCAGGCCACCTGCCGCCGGGGCCCGGGCGGCGTCGTCAGCGCCTGCACGCTGCGGACCCGCCGCCGCAACTGCGGGCTGCGCCGCACCCACCGCACGACCCGCCAGACCACGGCCAGCGCCACGCCGGCGGCCAGCAGGCACATCAGCAGCAGGGTCAGCAGCAGCTCTTCCATGGCGCCGTCCTCCACTCTCCACTCGGCGTCACCGGCCCACCGGCCGATCCACCATAGGACGGGTCACCGCCGTTGTCACCCGCTCAGCCGCCGGAGACGGCGGGGAGGATCCAGACTTCGTCGCCGTCGCCGACCGGGGTCTCGGCCCCGTCCAGGTAGCGGATGCTCTCGCCGTTGACGAACACGTTGACGTGGCGGCGCAGGATCCCGCGGTCGTCGAGGACCCGGTGGCCGACCCCGGGATGGGCCTGCCCGAGGGCGGCCAGGACCTTGCCGACGGTGGTCCCGGCGACCTCGACCCGGCGCTGCCCGGCCGCGTGGCCGGAGAGGGCGGCCGGCAGGTGGACGGTGGGCATCGGCCACCCCTCAGGGCACGACGGCGGCCTTGACGCAGACCACCGGCGGCAGCCACTCGGCCAGCGACTGCCAGCGCTCCCCCTCGTCGGCGGAGGCGTAGAGCTGCCCGGTCCGGGTCCCGAAGTAGAGGCCGGCCGGGTCGAGCCCGTCGGTGGCGAACCCGTCGCGGAGCACGGTCAGCCAGGCGTCGCGCTCGGGCAGCCCGTCGGTCAGCGGCGCCCAGGAGGCGCCAGCGTCCCGGGTCCGGTAGACCCGGGCCTGGCCGTCGGGGGTGCAGCGGAACTGGTCGGAGTCGAGCGGGATGATCCAGGCGGTGTCGGGGTCGGACGGGTGGGCGACCATGGGGAAGCCGAAGTCGCTCGGCACCCCGTTGGCCATGTCCTCCCAGCGGTCGCCCCCGTCGTCGCTGCGGTACAGGCCCCAGTGGTTCTGGAGGTAGAGGCGGTCCGGGCGCCCGCCGGCCGGGGCGACCTTGTGGACGCACTGGCCGAACTCGGGGTACTTGTCGGGCAGAAACACGGCCCGGATGCCGTCGTTGCGGGGCCGCCAGCTGCGCCCGCCGTCCTCGGTGCGGTACACCCCGCCGGTGGAGATGGCGATCCACATCCGGTCCGGGTCGGCCGGGTCGGGCAGGACCGTGTGCAGGCACAGCCCGCCGCCGCCCGGCTCCCAGCGCGGCCGGTGGGGATGCTCCCACAGCCCCTCGACCAGGGCGAACGTCTCCCCGCCGTCGTCGGAGCGGAACAGCGCGGCCGGCTCGACCCCGGCCCACACCGTGTCCGGCCGGTCGTCGCCGGCCGGCTGGAGCTGCCACACCCTGGCCAGGGAGGCGTCGGCCCCCTCGGGGAACCGGAGGTTGGCCTCTCCCGGCTCGACCCAGGTCCGCCCCAGATCGTCCGAGCGCCGCACCACCGGCCCCCAGTGGCCGTGCTCGGTCCCGGCCAGCAGCCGTCGCCGCCCACCCCGCCCGTCGAACCGGATCGCGTACACCTGCTCGCCGGCGAAGTGGGGACCACTCGACCGCCACTTCCCCCGCTCCGGGTCGCCCGCGAACAGCCACGCGCCCTTCATGGTCCCGACCGTCAGCAGGACGTCCCCGGACTCGACGTCGATGTGCTCGATGGTCTGCTCCTTCATGCCCTAACCCTACCGCGCGGCGCCGACATGGGCCCATGGGGGCCGGGTGTAGCGTCGTGGCCGGCACGGGCTAGCGACGGGCCTGCTCGTTCGCGTCCCGTCCCGGCTGACCCGGCGGGTCAGCCCCCCGGGCGCTCCCGCAGCCGCAGGGTGAGCAGGTCCTCGGCGATCACCCGTTCGGCGTCGGCCAGCAGCTCGTCGAGGTCGTCCTCGGCGTGCAGGAACCGCCCGCTGAGCGGGTCGGCGTCCCCGGCCGCGACGCGGACGAGCAGGTCGGCGACGCGCCCGGCCGGCGTGTACTCCCCGGGCGGGATGGCCGCGATCTGGGGCCGCCAGCGCCGCCCGGACTCACCGAGCAGCGACTCCTCCACCATCCTGGTCCGCACCAGCCCGGGGCTGACGCACAGCACGGTGACGCCGTGGCCGGCGGTCTCGGCGGCCAGGGTGCCGGTCAGCCGGAAGTAGGCCGCCTTGGCGCAGGCGTAGGCGCTCACGTACGGCTCGTCGCGGGCCCCGACCAGGCTGCCGATGTTGACCACCCGCCCGCGCCGCCGGGCCACCATGCCCGGCAGCACGGCCCGGCAGCAGTTGAACGCGCCCCGCAGGTGGACCTCGAGGTCGCGCCACCAGCCGTCGGGGTCGACCTCCCACAACGGCCCCGGCTCCTGGGCGGTGCCGGCGTTGTTGACCAGCAGCGTGACCGGCCCCAGGGCCGCCTCGACCTCCCCGACCACCCCGGTCACCGCCCCCAGGTCGGTCACGTCCAGCGCCCAGCCTCGCGCCACCCCGCCCCCGGCCTCCACCGCCGCCACCAGCTCGGCCAGCTCGTCCCCCGACCGCGCCGCCAGGGCGACCCGCGCCCCGGCCGCCGCCAGCGCCTCCCCGATCGCCCGCCCGATCCCCCGCCCACCCCCGGTGACCAGCGCCACCTGGCCGTCCAGCCGCTCGGTCACCGGGCGCTCAGAGGTCCTCGAGCACGGTGTCGGCGGTGCGGCGGCCGGAGGCGAGGGCGCCGTTGATGGAGGCGGTGTCGCGGTGGTCGCCGCAGACGTACAGGCCGGGGCGGAGGCGGACGGGGCGTTCGGGGGGGTCGAGGGCGCCGGGGGGCTGGGCGGGCTGGGCGTGGGGGATGTGGTAGGTCTTGAGGTGGCGCCAGGCGACCACGCCGGAGCCGAACCAGTCGGCGAGCTGGCCGAGGACGGCGGCTTCCAGGTCGGGGCCCTTGGGGAGGCCGGGGCGGTCGACGACGGCGGCCGAGATGAGGGCGGCGCCGGGTGGGGCGTAGGTGGGGGCGACGGCGCTGGGGACGCAGAGGTTGTTGACCGGGCCCTGGCCGTCGCCGTCGAGGACGATCACCGGCTCGTCGACCGGGGCCCGGTCGGCGGCGAAGTAGAGGCAGGTGGCCGCGACCGACTCCGGGGCCGGCAGGTCGTCGCCGAGCAGCTGGGACGCGGTCGGGCCGTCGGTGGCGACCACGACCGCCCTGGCCGGCAGCTTCTCGCCGCCGTCGAGGGTGACGGCGCCGTCGCCGACGGCCGTGACCCGCTGGCCGAGGCGGACGCAGTCGGGAGGCAGGCCGCCGGCGAGCTGCTCGGGGATGGCGCCCATGCCGCGGGTCGGGAGGGCGACGTCGCCGATGGAGAACATCCGGTAGACGAACTCGAACATGCGGCTGGAGGTGCCGAGCTCCCGGTCGAGCAGGACCCCGCCGAACAGCGGCCGGAAGAACCGGTCGACGATCGTGTCCGAGAAGCCGTCGGCGGCCAGGGCCTCCTGGGTGGTGGTCTCGGGCCGGGCGAACAGCTCCTCCAGCGACCCGGCGGTGACCCGCCGCCGCAGCGACGCCACCTTGAGCTTGTCGCCGAGGCCGCCAACCGGGGCCAGGGCGGTGCGCAGCCCGTCCCAGCGGCGGCGGAACGGGTCGGCCACGGTGACGAACCGGTCGCCGGTGTGGACCATCGCCCCCGGGTAGAAGGGGTGCAGCTCCAGCTCGCGGTAGTCGAGGGCGTCCCTGGCCTCGGGATAGGCGGTCAGCAGGACCTGGAAGCCCCGGTCGAGCAGGAAGTCCTCGACCCGGTCGGTGCGGACGCGGCCGCCGACCCCGTCGGAGGCCTCCAGCACGGTGGCGGCCACGCCCTTCTCGTGGAGGCGGCGGGCGCAGCGGAGCCCGGCCAGCCCGGCGCCGACGACGTAGACGCCGCCGTCCCGCTCGGCCATCTAGCCGCCGGGCCGGCCGGCCGGCCGGGGGGCCACCCCGGCGGTCCCCCGGTCCCCCCCGGCCCGGGC
>DASUPQ010000586.1 GCA_036280995.1 Actinomycetota bacterium
GTAGCGCTCCTCGCTCCGTTCCCAGAAGCGGCGGTATCCCTCCACCCAGTCGGCCACCTCCTTGAGCGGGTCGGCCTCCAGCCGGCACGGCCGCCACTGCGCCTCCCGCCCCCGCGCGATCAGCCCCGCCTTCTCCAGCACCTTCAGGTGCTTGGACACCGCCGGAAGGCTCATCTCGAACGGCTCGGCCAGCTCCATCACCGACGCCTCCCCGCCCATCAACCGGGCCAGGATCGCCCGCCGCACCGGGTGCGCCAGGGCGGCGAAGGTGTCGTCCAGTCGGTCCGTTCGCATCTGATTAACCTCTCAGTTAATTAACCTACTGGTAAAGTAGAGGACGGGCGAACGGCTGTCAAGAGCGAGGCGCCGGCCCCGTCCGCTGGGGCTGGTACCGGTCGACGTTGGAGTCGCGCAGCCGGAAGCCGAGCTGCCGGTACAGCCGGTTGGCGGCCACCCGCGACGCCCGCGAGGTCAGGTCGACGCTGCGGGCGCCCCGCCGGCCGGCCAGGTCGAGGGCGGCCACCGTCAGCGCGGTGCCGACCCCCTGCCCGCGGGCCCGCTCGTCGACGACGACGTCCTCGATGCGCGCCCGGAGCCCGGTGGGGGGAGCGGGAGCCGCGATCAGCGCCGCGTCGCTGTCAGCCGGCTGCCGGGAGGAGCAGACCCGGTACGCCCGCTGCCAGGGCGGCCGCTGGCAGCGGCTGCACAACCCCAGGTGGCTGGGACCACGAATGCGTCAAGTTCGGAGCGCCCCGATCGTCGCCGTGGGGACGATCCCTTCCACTCGACGCGCCAGCTCCGTGTCAAGGGTCACGAACGCATCTGCCTGCAGCTGCGTGAGTGCGACGTACTCGGCGTCGTAGGTCTCGGCCCACCCCAGCCGCTCGGCGACGTCCCAGGCCCGACGCCGGAGCACGGCGTCGCCGAGAAGGCGGATCGGCATGGCCCGGATGCGGGCGAGCCGGTCGAGGGCCACATCCGGCGCGACCTCTCCCCGGTGCACGGCCTCGTGCAGGGCCGACAGCGTCTGGGAGCGCAGGAGCGTCGGGGCGAGAAGCTCGTGCCCGGCCGCGACCTCGATCCCCTCACCCGCCAGGAGGAGGACGACGCCGCAGTCGACGACGAATCTGGTCATCTGGCGGCCACTTCACGGGCGGGAGAGCCGCTCCCCGCCGAGCACCTCGTTGACGACATCGATCAGCGGCCGCCGTGAGGACCGAGCCGCACTCCGCAGCCGCTCAAACGCGGCCGCGTCGTCGATCCCCTCCTGCATCATCAGCATCCCCTTGGCCCGCTCGATGCGATTGCGGTGCTCGAACGCCACCTGCAACTGCTCGGCCAGCCGCCCCTTGACCTGCGCGGCCGCAGCCTGACTGAGCAGCGTCGCGGCCAACGCGGCATACACCTGGGCGGCGCTGATCTCCGCCTGATCCCAGTCTCTGGGCTTCGCGCAGTACAGGTCCAGGCTGCCGATCGGGCCGCCTTCCAGCTGCACCGGCACGCTGAGTCCCGCCCGCATCTCCTGGCCGGTCGCCACGTCGGTGATCCTTCCCCAGTGCGGCTCCTTGGCCGCATCGCGCATGGCCATCGGGGCGTGCTCGGCGAACGCGTTCACACAGGGCCCCTCCCCCAGTCGCTCCTGGCCCTCTTCCACGATCTGGGTCTGCTGGTCGGAGGCCGTCGCCCAACGCAGGTCACCGCGCTCATCGGCCAGCATCAGCCCGGCACCGTCCACCCCGAGCAGCGCCTTGGCCGCGCTGGTGAGTTGCTGCATCGCCCGCTGGAGGTCGTGCTCGACGTCCAGGGCGGCCAGCGAGCTGAGGTGTCGGGCCAGGGTGGCAGGATCGATGGGCATGCCGATCTCCTTCACCGGAGGGAGGCGCAACAGCGCGTCTGGCCCAAAGGACTGCCTTCGTACAGGCGGCAGTTTACGACATGCCGCATCCACTCAACCCGCCATGCGGGCGTTGTCGGGGTGCACGGGTTGTAGACAGGTCATGAGGGATAGACCGGGAGTGGCTGCCTCGGGCATCTGACCTCTGCCACCGGGCCGGTACCAGCCTCGTGCGAGCGGTAGACCCAGACCTCGCCTACCTGCGTCGGTGCCCGGGCGATCCCACCCTCGGTGCCACGGCCGGCCCGGGTGCCGGCTTGGTTGGGCGGAGCGCCTGCCGTTGGGGGTTGGGCATGGGCGTGACGGGAGAACGAGCTCCCGCCACGAGAGCTGCTTGCGCAGTTCGGCTCAGGCCGCCGGGCTGGTCGCCAAACAGCCTACGAACTCCAACGGTTCTGGAAGCCGCGGTAGCCCAGGTGGTGGATGACGATCACGGCCAGGCTGGCCCCATGGCGGCGATCCCGGCAACCAGCGGCCTTGGCAGGCCGCTGGTCCAGCCGTGGGCCGCGAAGGCCTGCCAGGTGACCAGGACCGCCAGGACCGACAACAGCAGCCCCTCGGCACTGCCGCGCCGACCAGGCCCCAGCCCCAGCGGTTGGGGGCGAAGCTGGCCAGGCTGGTGTCACTCCAGGCCAGATACCTCCAGGTGAGGCCGCCGGTCAGCAGGGTCAGGGCCCCGATGTAGGGGGTGCGGGCACGCCCAGGCGACTGGTGAGGACCCA
>DASUPQ010000587.1 GCA_036280995.1 Actinomycetota bacterium
CAACGATGGCAAACCCGATCGCCAGTGCACCGCGCAGGCTACCCCATCGGCTTCGATGCATCGCGCCCGCCCTTCGAGAGCCAGTGATACCGCGCCGTATCGAGACCGCCGTAGTCGGGGTCGAGGTAGATGAAACAGCGCTGGATCTTGCCGTCGCGGATCTCGAACACGTCGCACCAGCGCCCGGCCCCGTGCTCGGGGTCCCCGGCCCGCCAGGGCCCGTCCTGGTGCTCGCCGTGGCTGGTCCCCTCGACGGCGAGCACGTCGCCGCCGGTGAACACCCAGTTGAACTCGTCGTAGTGGTGCTCGATGGCCTTGAGGGTGCCGCCGACGTCGCCGAACATCTGGCCGATCTGCTCCCTGCCCCTGGCCACCCCCCACTTGGGGAAGTAGACCTGGGCGTCGTCGGCGAACAGGTCGAGGATGCTGCCCCCGTCCTCGGTCACCCCCGCCCGGTCGAACGCCTTCAGGTACTGCACGACCAGCGCCTTGCGGTCGTCGTCGGTCATGACGGGCTCCTTTCCCGGGGTGCGGGCTAGCTGACGGGCTGGGGGGCGGCGACCCGCTCGGCGTCGGCGGCCGTGGCCGCCCGGTGGGCCAGGGCGAGGATCGGGCCCAGGGTGGCCCCACCGGCCCAGTAGGCCTGGGCCGAGGCCGAGGCGACGCAGTTGCCGACCCCGTAGAGGCCGGGGATGGGGCGGTCCTGGTCGTCGAGGACCTGGCCGTCGGGGGTGGCCTTGGGCCCGCCCTTGGTGTCGAGGGTCCCGCCGGTGACCAGGGCGGCATAGTAGGGGCCGGTGCCGGCCAGCGGCCACATGGTCGGGTTGGCCCGGTCCGGCTCCTCCCGGACGACGCCGTTGAACAGCTGCTCGACGGCCCGGTCGCCCCGGCCGAAGTCGGTGTCCTTGCCGGCGGCGGCCAGCTCGTTGAAGCGGGCGATGGTCGCCTCCAGGTTGGGAAGGAAGTCGTCGGCCAGGCGCAGCCCGCCGGTGACGCCGGCGTAGCCGGCCAGGCGCTCGCCGACGGCCGCGGCCAGGGCGGGCAGGTCGTCGCCGCGGATGACGTGGGCGTCGTCGGTGCCCGGGGGGACGATCAGGCGGCCGTACTCGTCGCTGGCCGAGTGGTCCTGGCTGCGCTGGTCCCAGATGGCCACCAGCACCAGATAGGGGTACTCGGCCGCGGCCGGGTCCCAGCGGAAGAAGGTCTGGGCGAGCTCGTTGTAGGCCAGCTTCTCGTTGACCACCCGCCGGCCCCGCTTGTCGACCCAGAGCATCGAGTCGCCGGCCACCGAGAACATCCCCGACATGGCCGGGTCGCGGGCCACCGCCTTCTCCAGCGACACCGGGCACATCCAGGCGTAGTTCATGTTGCGGAGCTGGGCGCCCAGGGTGCTGGCGATGTAGACGAAGTCGCCCTCGTTGGAGGCGGCGGCGCAGCCGCCGTACACGGGCACGCTGAGGAAGTTCTGGCGCAGCTCCGGGTCGTGGGTGAAGCCGCCGGTGGCGAACACCACCGCCTTGGCCGCCCCCACCCGGACGGTGGCGCCGTCGGCGGTGGTCGCCTCGACCCCGACCACCCGGCCGGCCTCGTCGCGGACGACCCGCTGCACCCGGTGGCCGGTCCTGACCTCGACCCCGTCGCGCTCGGCGGCCGCGCGCAGGGTCCTGATGGCCACCGCGCCCCCGTCCGACATGGTGTCGCGGGCGTCCTTCGGCACGAGCACCCGGCCCGTCGGGGCCTTGTCCTCGGGCAGCTCGCACCAGTAGTCGGGCACGGGGGCGCAGTGCCGGTAGGGGAGGGCGCCGCGCTCGGCCAGCAGCTCGGTGGCGGGCGAGGCGCCGTCGTAGATGGCCTCGCACACGGCGTACTCCCACTCGGTCAGGCCGAAGCGGGGCGCCTGCGGGTCGTAGCGCTGCGGCCGGGACAGGCGGGCCATGTAGCGCAGGCAGTCCTCCTTGGGATCCTCCAGGCCGAGGTCGCGCATCGGCTGGTTGTTGGGCACCCAGTACCAGAAGGCGGCCTTGGCGGCGGTCCCGCCAAGCTGCGGCGCCTTCTCCAGCACCAGCACGCGGTTGCCCAGCCAGCGGGCGAACAGGGCCGTTGGCAGGCCGGCCCCGCCCCCGCCGACGACCACGATGTCGTAGGTCGCGTCGAAGCCGGAGGAGCCGGTGGCGGGTCGCGCGGACTCGCGCGGCGCGGTGGACGGGGACGCTGGCGCCATCGCCGATCTCCCTCGTGTCCGGAAATGGAACGGTTCAAGCAGTATCTCCCGCCACGGCCGGGCGGGGTAGGGGTCCGGGTCCGGGGGGCTCAAGCCTGGCCTCCCGGCGGATCGGGGGGTCAGGCGGCGCGGCGGGGGCTGAGCGCGGCCAGCAGCTCGGGCTGGTGGCCGCCGAGCCAGGCCGCCCCCATGCCGAGCCCGACCCGCCACAGCCAGGCGCCGTAGACGACCGCCACCGGGCCGACCAGGACCAGCGCCGGCGGCCAGACGACCAGGCCGACCCCGACCAGCACGGCCAGCGGAAGCAGGAGCAGGCCCTGGGCGGCGAAGGCGACCATCTGCACCATCCCGACCAGGCAGCCCTGCCCGGTGCCCTGGACCGCCCAGAGGTTGGTGGCGTCGTCGGGCAGCGGGTAGGCGAACCGGACCGAGACCACGTCGGCCACGCCCAGCGACAGGGCGAGCACGCCCACGCCGAGGCAGAGCACCAGCGGCACGTACAGCCAGCCGCCGGTGATGGCGGCCAGGACCAGCGCCATCACGGCCGTGGCCAGGGTGCCGGTCAGCATCGCGGCCAGGTTCCGGCCGGCCAGGTCGCCGCGCGGGTCGGCCCCGGCGGCCACGTGGGTCCAGTAGGCGGCGCCGTCGAAGCCGAACTGGTTGAGGCTGTTCTGGCTGGCCAGGAAGGTCATGGCCAGCGACGCCAGCACCATCCAGGGGTGGCGCAGCCCCTCGGTGACGGCCACGAACACGACCAGGCCCAGGACCAGCAGGCAGCTCATCAGCCAGGCGACCCGCAGCCGCGGGTGCCGGGCCAGGTAGCGCAGCTCCTTGGCGGCGACGGCGCCCCGCTGGTCGGCCGGGAGCAGCCGCCGCAGCGGGCGCGGGAACAGGCCGGCCGGGGCGCGGGACCGGGCCCGGGCCGCCGGCTCGGCCGTGGTCAGCACCCGGTCAAGGCTCCGCCACCACCACCAGCCGAGCGCCACCACGGCCAGGGCCGCGCCGGCCAGCTCGGCGGCCGCGGGCAGGAGCCGCCCCTGGCTGGCGTCGACCAGCGCCCGGGCGGCCAGGCCGGGCGGCAGCCAGCCGATCACCCGGGCCAGCGGCCGCAGCGCCTCCAGGTCGGACCGCTCCAGCCGCTCGGCCAGCCGAGCCCCGACCTGGAGGGCCAGGTTGAAGGCGACCACCGTCACCGAGATGACCACGATCACCAGGTCGCGGGCCTTGCGGGAGCGGAGCTGGCGGGACAGGGCGGTGAGCAGGGCCCGCGACCCGACGATGCACAGGGCGAACTGGACGAGCACGGCCCCCACCACCAGCACCAACCCGGGACCGAGGGTGCCGAACCCGACCACGGCCCCGCCCAGGGCGACCAGCGTGCACAGCGGGGCCACGCCGACGCAGGCGGCCAGCGACAGCCCGGCCACCAGCTGCCCGGGGCGTAGCGGCAGCAGGGCCAGCCGGGAGGGGTCCAGGCTGGCGTCGCCGGCGAAGCTCAGCAGCGGGAACAGGCCCCAGCCGAGGAACAGGGCCAGGAACACCACCTCGACCAGCAGCAGCCCGGCCCGGGGCTCGGCCCGCGGCACCAGGGCGAGCAGCAGGAACCCGCCGAAGGCCAGGGGCAGCCCGGCCAGGGCCCCCAGGGCGAGGGCGGCCTGCTGGGCCCAGTTGCTGCGACGCAGCCCGTTGCGGAGCAGAGCGAGCTTCAGGCCGACCAGGTACCCAGCCAACCGAGCTCCTCGGCGCCGGCGTGGCTCGCGCCCACCAGCTCGACGAAGGCGTCTTCGAGGCTGCGCCCGGCCCGCACCTGGTCGGTCGGCCCCTCGGCGATGAGGCGGCCCAGGTGCATGATCCCGACCCGGTCGCAGAGCCGCTCGACCAGCTCCATGACGTGGCTGGAGAAGACCACCGTGGCCCCGCCGGCGGTGTAGCGCTCCAGCAGTCCGCGGATGGTCCGGGCCGACACCGGGTCGATGGCCTCGAACGGCTCGTCGAGGAACAGCACCCGGGGGGCGTGCAGCAGGGCCGCGGCCAGGGCGATCTTCTTGCGCATCCCGTGGGAGTAGTCGACCACCAGGGTGCCGGCGGCGTCGGCCAGCCCCAGCACCTCCAGCAGCTCGGCCGCCCGCGCCTCCACCAGCGGCGGCGGCAGCCCCCGCAGCAGCCCGTTGTAGGCGAGCAGCTCCGACCCGGTGAGCCGGTCGAACAGGCGCAGGTCCTCGGGCAGCACCCCGATGCGCCGCTTGGCTTCGACCGGGTCGCGCCACACCTCGACCCCGTCGATCACCACCAGCCCGGCGTCGGGCCGCAGCAGCCCGGTCACCATCCCCAGGGTGGTCGTCTTCCCGGCCCCGTTCGGCCCCACCAGCCCGAAGAAGCATCCGTGGGGGATGTCCAGGTCGATCCCGGCCACCGCCACCTTGGGCCCGAACGCCTTGCGCAGCCCGCGCACCGACAGCGCGGCCGGCGTGCGTCCGCCAGTCGTCGGTTCCCCTGTGCTCACGCCGCAAGCCTATCCCGTACCGCTCGTATACTGCGGGCGTGGACCCTTCGCCGGCGCCCGAGGAAGCTCCGGGTGCGTCCCCTGACCTGCTGGACGGGCTGAACGACGCTCAGCGGCTGGCCGTGCTGGCCACCGAGGGGCCGACCCTGATCGTGGCCGGGGCCGGGTCGGGCAAGACCCGGGTGCTGACCCACCGGATCGCCCACCTGATCAAGGACAAGCGGGTGCCGCCGACCTCGGTGCTGGCCATCACCTTCACCAACAAGGCGGCCAGGGAGATGCAGGAGCGGCTGCGGCACCTGGTCGGGCCGGTCGTGAAGGCGATGTGGGTGTCGACCTTCCACTCGGCCTGCGTGCGGATCCTGCGCCGCAGCGGCTCCCACCTGGGCTACACCTCCACCTTCAGCATCTACGACGAGGGCGACGCCGAGCGGCTGATGACCCAGGTCTGCCGGCAGCTCGACTTCGACCCCAAGCGGCTCTCGGCCCGCTCCATGCGCCACGCCGTGAGCGGCTGGAAGGACCAGCTGGTCGACCCCGAGGCCGCCGCCGACCGGGCCCTCGGCTGGTTCGAGAAGAAGGCCGCCGAGGCCTACCGGCTCTACCAGCGCCGCCTGGTCGAGTCCAACGCGATGGACTTCGACGACCTGATCCTGCAGACGGTCCGGCTGTTCCAGGAGCACCCCGACGTGCTCGCCGAGTACCAGAAGCGGTTCCGCTACGTGCTCGTGGACGAGTTCCAGGACACCAACGTCGCCCAGTACGAGCTGCTCAAGCTGCTCGCGGCCGAGCACCGCAACCTGTCGGTGGTGGGCGACGGCGACCAGTCGATCTACGCCTTCCGGGGGGCCACGGTCCGCAACATCCTCGACTTCGAGGCCGACTACCCCGAGGCCAACGTCATCCTGCTCGAGCAGAACTACCGCTCGACCCAGACCATCCTGTCCGCGGCCAACGCGGTCATCGCCAACAACCTGGAGCGCAAGCCCAAGAACCTGTGGACCGCCATCGGCTCGGGCAACCCGATCGTCCGCTACCAGGCCGAGAACGAGCACGACGAGGCCGCCTACGTCGTCGAGGAGGTCGAGCGCCTGCACGACCAGGGACTTGGCTACGGCAAGGTGGTCGTCTTCTACCGGACCAACGCCCAGTCGCGGCCCCTGGAGGAGGTGTTCGTCAAGGCCGGGCTGCCCTACAAGATCGTCGGCGGGGTCAAGTTCTACGACCGGCGCGAGGTCAAGGACCTGCTCGCGTACCTGAAGGCGACGGTCAACCCGCTGGACACGGTCAGCCTGCGCCGGGTCCTGAACGTGCCCCGGCGCGGCATCGGCGACACCTCGGAGCGGGCCATCGACCGGTTCGCCGCCGAGGAGGGGATCCCGTTCGGCGACGCCCTGCGCCGGGCCGGCGAGATCCCCGGCCTCGGGGCCCGCCAGGGCCGGGCGGTGGCCGACTTCGTGGCCGTGCTCGACGAGCTGGCCGCCGGGGTGGAGGAGGGCCGCTCCCCGAGCGTGCTCGTCCAGGACGCCTGGACCCTGTCGGGGCTGATGCGGGAGCTGGAGGCGGACACCTCGATCGAGGGCCAGGGCCGGGTCGAGAACGTCCGCGAGCTGCAGTCGGCGGCCGAGGAGTACGAGCTGCGCGAGGGGCTGGAGGCCGAGCCGACCCTGGCCGGGTTCCTGGAGTCGATCGCCCTGGTCTCCGACGCCGACCAGGTCGAGTCGGGCAGCCAGTCGGTCACCCTGATGACCCTGCACACGGCCAAGGGCCTCGAGTACCCGGTGGTGTTCATCGTCGGGCTGGAGGAGAACGTGTTCCCCCACGTCCGCTCCATCGGCGAGCCCCGCGAGCTGGAGGAGGAGCGCCGCCTGGCCTATGTCGGCATCACCCGGGCCCGGGAGCGCCTGTACCTGACCAACGCCTGGAGCCGGACCCTGTTCGGCTCGACCAGCTACAACCTGCCCTCGCGGTTCCTCAAGGAGGTGCCCGAGGAGCTGGTCACGGTCGCCCCCGGCCAGCGGGCCACAACCGGTGCGGCCCGCTCCGGCCCGGCCGGCTGGGGCGACTCCAGCCCGGCGTTCGGGGCCGGCCGCAGCAGCTTCAACGCCCGGCCGTCGCCGCCGGTGTCGTTCCAGCGCCAGCCGACCCCAGGCGAGCGGCTGGCCGACCGCCAGCGCGGCGCCCTCGACCTGGGCCTGACCCCCGGCGACGAGGTCGAGCACCGCCAGTGGGGGCGGGGGGTGGTGGCCACCGTGTCCGGCCAGGGCGAGCGGGCCATGGCCGAGGTCGACTTCCCCGGGCTGGGCCGCAAGCGCCTGCTGCTCCGTTACGCCCCGCTCACCCGACCCTAGGGGGCCGCCGTGCTGTCCACGCCATTCACCGAGCTGCTGGGCTGCCGGCTGCCGCTCCAGCAGGCCCCCATGGGCGGGGTCACCACTCCGGAGCTGGCGGCGGCCGCCGCCGAGGCGGGCGCGGTCGGCATGGTCCCGGCCCAGATGCTCCCGGCCGAGGCGCTGGCCGGGCTGCTGGACGACCTGGCCGGCCGCACCGGCGGGGTCGTCGGGGTGACCTTCCTGCTGCCGTTCGGCGCCGACCCGGCCTGCGTCGAGGCCGCGGCGGCCGGGGCCCGGCTGGTCGACTTCTACTACGGCGACCCCGACCCGGCCCTGGTCGCCAGGGTCCACGACGGCGGCGCGCTCGCCTCCTGGCAGGCCGGGTCGGTGGCCGAGGCACGGGCGGCCGCCGACGCCGGCTGCGACCTGGTGGCCGTGCAGGGGACGGAGGGCGGCGGGCGGATCCGGGGCCGGGTCGCCCTGCTGCCGCTGCTGGCCGAGGTCCTCGACGCGGTCGAGGTGCCGGTGGTCGCCGCCGGCGGGGTCGCCGGCCCCCGCGGGGTCGCGGCCTGCCTGGCCGCGGGCGCGTCCGCCGTCCGGGTCGGGACCCGGCTGCTGGCCACCGAGGAGTCCGGCGCCCACCCCGACTACGTCGCCGCCCTGCTCCGCGCCGGGGCCGAGGACGCCGTGCTCACCGACGCCTTCTCGGTCATGTGGCCGCGGGGCCCGGAGCCGCACCGCACCCTCCGCTCGGCCCTCGAGGCCGCCGAGGCCCTCGAGGACGGGGTCGTGGGGGAGACCCGCATGGGCGCCACCACCCTCCCCGTCCCCCGCTTCGGCGTCCCCTGCCCCAACCGCGAGACCACCGGCGAGATCGCCGCCATGGTCCACTACGCCGGCCAGGGCGTCGGCGCCACCACCGAGGTCCTCCCGGCCGCCCAGGTCCTCACCGACCTGGCCGACGGCGCCGAGCGCCTCCTGCGCCGCTGGGGCTAACGGGTCGTTCCCCACCTGCGCACGGCGCTCGGCCCTGGCCGCACCTGGCGCGATGGCCGCCGGTCGGCCCCATGTCCTCGCCTGGCACGGTGGCCGCCCCGCCAGCGCACGGGCGCCCTTCACCCATCAGGCCCGGTGGCGGGTCCCCCGGTGGGGGAGCGTAGCCCAACGCGGAGCGGTGGTGACGGCGGTCGTCCACAACCCCCGACCCTGCCCCGACCACACCCGACCCCGGACTCGTCGGAGCCATCTGGCACCATCGCAGGATGCGCCTCCGGATCTACCTCGACGTCCTCCGCACGCCCTCGGTGACCCGGCTGCTGTCGTCGGCGGTGGTCGGGAGGATGCCGACGGCCATGGCCGGGCTGGCGATCGTGCTGCTGGTGCGGGAGGGCGGCGGGTCGTACGCGGTCGCCGGGATGGTCGCCGG
>DASUPQ010000588.1 GCA_036280995.1 Actinomycetota bacterium
TGCTCGGAGGCCGCCGCCTCCAGCATGGCCGTGAACACCCGCGCCCGCACGTACCGGGGCAGCAGGGCGTCGAGCACGGCCTGGGCGCTGGGCTCGTAGATGTACAGGGGGATGGGCTCGGGCGGCCGCTCGGAGGTCTCCTCGACCACCAGGGGGATGATGCGCCTGGCCTCGGTCCGCTGGGTCGCGGCCGACACGTAGTCGGTGTAGACCATGTGCAACTCGTCGACCTCGTGGTCCAGGAACGCCTCGAGCATGGTGTCGGCCACCTGCTTGGCGTCGTCGTAGTCGGGCCGGTCGGCCACCCCGCTCCAGCTGTCGACCAGCTCCCGGCGCCGAAACCGGTAGTAGCCGATGCCCTTGCGGCCGGCGACGTACAGCCGGGGCTCGATCCCGTCGGCCTGGAGCCGGGCCATCAGCTCGGCCGCGGTCCGCAGCACGTTGGCGTTGTAGGGCCCGGCCAGGCCCCGGTCGGAGGTGACCACCAGGATGCCGGCCGCCTTGACCTCCTCCCGCGGTTCCAGCAGCGGGTGGGAGATCGTCACCTCGGTGGTGGCCACGCTGGTCAGGGCCTGGGTGATCTGGTTGGTGTAGGGCCGCGACGCCTCGACCCGCTGCTGGGCGCGGACCACCCGCGAGGCCGAGATGAGCTCGAAGGCCCTGGTGATCTTCTGGGTCGACTGGACCGTGCGGATCCGCCGGCGGACGACCCGGAGCTGGGCGGCCATGGCTCAGGGACTCTGGGCGTCGGCCCGGCCGGCCGGGCCGGCCTCGGCCTCGAACTCCTCGGGGCTGCGCCGGTAGCGCTTGACCGAGTCCTGTCCCTCCTCGCCCTCCCCCATCGGGTCGGCGTCCTTCTCCTTGGGCGCCGGGCGCTCGCCCGAGGGCCGGAAGCGGCCCTTGAACGCCTCCACGGCCTCCTTCAGCTTGGCCTCGACCTCGTCGGGGAGCGTGCCCTCGTTGCGGATGTGCTCGCCCACGTCGGGATGGTTGGCGTCCATGAAGTCGAGCAGCTCGGCCTCGAAGCGGCGCACGTCCTCGACCGGGATGTCGTCAAGGTAGCCGTTGCCCCCGGCCCAGATGGCGATGACCTGCTTCTCGACCGGGACCGGCTCGTACTGGCCCTGCTTGAGCAGCTCGACCATGCGGGCCCCCCGCTCCAGCTGGTCCCGCGACGCCTTGTCGAGGTCGGAGGCGAACAGGGCGAACGCCTCCAGGGCCCGGTACTGGGCCAGGTCGATGCGCAGGGTGCCGGCGACCTTGCGCATGGCCTTGATCTGGGCGCTGCCGCCGACCCGCGACACCGAGGTGCCGACGTTGATGGCCGGCCGCACGCCCTGGTTGAACAGGTCGGGCTCCAGGTAGATCTGGCCGTCGGTGATGGAGATGACGTTGGTGGGGATGTAGGCGGAGATGTCGTTGCCCTTGGTCTCGATGATCGGCAGCCCGGTCAGCGAGCCCCCGCCCAGCTCGTCCGAGAGCTTGGCGCAGCGCTCCAGCAGCCGCGAGTGGAGGTAGAAGACGTCGCCCGGGTAGGCCTCGCGACCGGCCGGGCGGCGCAGCAGCAGGGAGATCTCACGGTAGGCCTCGGCCTGCTTGGACAGGTCGTCGAAGACGATCAGCACGTGCTCGCCCTTGTACATCCAGTGCTGGCCCATGGCCGAGCCGGCGTAGGGGGCGATGTACTTGAAGGAGGCCGGCAGGTCGGCCGGGGCGCTGACGACCACGGTGTAGTCGAGGGCGCCGTTCTCCTCCAGGGCGCCGACGAACTCGCGCACGGTGGTGGCCTTCTGGCCGATGGCCACATAGATGCACTTGACCTGCTTGTCGGTGCCCCAGTGCTGGCGCTGGTTGATGATGGTGTCCAGGCAGACGGCGCTCTTGCCGGTCTTCTGGTCGCCGATGACCAGCTCGCGCTGGCCCCGGCCGATGTTGGTCATGGCGTCGATCGCCTTGATGCCGGTCTCCAGCGGCTCCTTCACCGGCTGGCGCTGGACCACCGTCGGGGCCTGCAGCTCCAGGGCCCTGGTGGTCTCGGCCTCGATGTCGCCCCGGCCGTCCAGCGGGCGGCCGAGCGGGTCGACCACCCGGCCGAGGAAGCCGTCGCCGACCGCCACCGACAGGACCTGGCCGGTGTGCTTGACCTCGTCGCCCTCCTCGATGCCGGAGGCGTCGCCGAAGACCACGCAGCCGATCTCGCGGACGTCCAGGTTGAGGGCCACGCCGAGCATGCCGCCGGGGAACTCCAGCAGCTCCTGGGCCATGGTCGAGGGCATCCCCTCGACCCGGGCGATCCCGTCCCCGGTCTCGATGACCCGCCCGACCTCCTCCCGGGTCAACGTGGGCCGGAAGGTCTCGACGTGCTTGCGGAGGGCCTCGGCGATGTCGTCGGGCCTGATCGAAAGTTCGGTCATGGTCTTGCCCTTTCGCTCTCTTCGTCTCAGGCCTGCCTAGGCGACCCCGAGGGCCTCGCGGGCCTGCTCGAGGCGGCTGCGGATGCTGCCGTCGAACAGCTCGTCCCCGACGCGGACGACCACCGAGCCCAAAATAGCCTCGTCCACGGTGACCTGCAGCACGACCGGCCTGCCGATCACGCGGGCCAGCGCCTCGGCCAGCCGGGTCCGGCGGCGGCCGTCGAGCTCGACGGCGCTGCGGACCTCGGCCACCACCCGGTTGCGGCGGACCGCCGCCGCCTCGGCCCACTGCTTGGCGACGGTGTCCAGGTCGTGGCCCTGGTACAGCTCGACCAGCAGGTCGGCCAGGGCGGCGGTGCGCC
>DASUPQ010000589.1 GCA_036280995.1 Actinomycetota bacterium
TGGGGCAGGGCGTTCAGCCTGGCCTCGCAGCTGCGCCAGTCGTAGTCGGTCATCCAGTAGCGGGCGAGCTGCTGGATCATGGCCAGGGGCACGCCCTGGGATTCATCGGGAACGGTCTCTCTCTCAGGCCAGTTCGTGGCCGCGACGCGGCGACGAAGATCCTCCAACGCCGCATCCGGCACCTCGACCTGGAAAGGCCGGATCTCGCCGGCGGCCTCGACGGTGCCACTCATGACAGGGGTGGGCGGTCGGGGGAAGCTGTGCTCATGAAGATCCCCTTTCACAAGACCTGAGCACCTGTCGCCAACATCGCATCCGACCGGTGAGCGGTCATCACCCGCACTGGATGATTCGGGGAGTCCGACCGGCGATGGCAGCATTGGAGCGCCAGGGCCATAGCAGGGGCGTCCGTTCCGCCAGCACCTCCGGGGCTGGGGTAGTCGAGATCCGCGAGCGCCTCTCCAGCAACCTGGCTCGAGGATGGTTTTCCGAGACGACCCGGCCCAGGTCCATGTGGTCCCGATTGAGCAGGTGTGGCCAGGCCTGAAACCACGATGCCTGGGACACGGCCGGCGCCGGCCGTGTCATCGGTGGGTGAGCTCGGCCCTGATCCAGCTAGGCCTGGCGGCCCTGCGAGGCGGCGACGTCGCGGCTGCCCGTCGGGTGTTCGAGTCCGCTCTGGCCGAGGGCGAGTCGGGGCAGGTCCTGGAGGGCCTGGGTGAGGCGCTGTACCTGGGCCGCGAGTACGTCGCCGCCGTCGCCCACATCTGCGGGCGGTGGCGGCGCTGGCCAGAGGGCGGGTCGGGGTAGCCAGCGGCCGGGGCGACGCCCGCGGCCTGCTGCATCAGGCGCTGGTCGGGTTCGCCCAGGCCCAGCTGCCGATGGAGCTGGCTCGTACCCGCCTGGAGCTGGCCCGGGCCTTGGCCGAGGAGGTCCCGAGGTCGCGGTGGCTGAGGCCAGGGCGGCCCTCGAGGCCTTTGAGCGGCTCCAGGCGGCCAGCCACGCCGACACGGCCAGGGCGCTGTTGCGGTCGCTCGGCGTCCCCGGACCGGCCATGCCACCCGAGTTGGTGGCGTTCATCACCTAGCGCCTCACCGGCGGTCAGCCCGACGAGTTCGGCGAAGTGGGGCTGCACGTCTTCGTCGGGGCACAGCGGACCTGGTGCCATACCGGGGCACCGAGCCCGGACGCGGCACCGAACACTCTCCAGAAACATCACCGAGACGCTCGGGAACGACCTGGAGAATGGCGTGGCCGCCTGGCCTGGGTTCTCAACCTCGGCCGGTGGGGCCCCGCTTCCTGGCAAACCTGGCGCGGGCGGAGGCCAGCCGGGTCCGGCTGTAGGCTACCAGCACCGACAACCATGCACCCCCGAGCAGCAGCAGCGCGGCGAGGGTCTCCTCGCCGGCGTGGTGGGCCAGAGGGTGCATGGTCGTCTCCTGTTCGAGCGTCAGCTGGTGTGGCAGTAGGAGTCGCTGGAGGCGTCGCCGCCCTGAAGGCGGGTCTGGTGGACCCGCAGCCCGCGGAAGGCGTCGCCGTTGGGGAAGAACCCCGGGTCCGGGGCGAGCCCGCCGGCGTCGATGTTGGCGTCGAGCTTGGCCGCCCAGGCGCCGACCCCGTCGGGGTAGAAGATGTCGTCCCAGACCCCGTAGATCGAGTTGGTGACATAGACCCGGCGGCCGTCGCGGCTGACCTCGACCATCTGCGGCCCGCCGGCCAGCCGCTCCTCGGGGGCCGCCGGGTGGGGCTGGCGGCGCACGATCCCGCCGAGGTGGACCGAGCCGGTCTCGCGGGGGTGGAAGGGGTCGCTGACGTCGTACTGTTTGAGCTCCCCGGTGCCCCAGCAGGACACATACAGCCAGCGGTCGTCCACCGACAGGTCGATGTCGGACACCAGCGGCGGCACCGCCCCGAACGACTTGAGGGCCGGCGGCAGCAGGTCGGGGTCGGCCGGCTCGGCCGGGATGGTGATGACCTTGGTGGCGGCCCAGCGGTCGCCGTCGCGGTGCCAGAGGAACACCGATCCCGACAGGTCCTCGACGTTGATGACCACCCCGACCAACCCCCAGGCCTTGGCCGGGTCGTGGGCCGGCCGGACCTCGAACACCAGCTGGTGGGCGTCGCCCAGGTCGATGCGCTGGACGAGCTTGCGGTCGGACATGCTCCAGAAGTTCAGGTGGTGGCCGAAGCGGCGGCCGAGCAGATCCTCGGGGTCCAGGCCGTTCTCGAACATCGGGGGCGTGCCCCATTCCGAGGTCATCATGGTGTCGTGGTTCAGGTGCCACCAGCCGTCGTAGGCGAAGAACTGCTCCCCCCGGTCCAGCTCCCAGGCGCCGATCACGTCGAAGGTCTCGTGGTCGAGCAGGGCGACCCCGCCGGGGCCGTCGTTGCCGTTGGCCCCGCCCAGATTGAACAGGAAGATCCCGCCCGGGCCGCAGTGGACGGTGTGAGGGCGGGAGTAGCCGGCCTTGCGGGCCAGCTCCTCGGCCTCGATGGTGTGGACCACCTGGGGCTGGCGCGGGTCGGGCTTGGTGTCCAGCACGTAGGTCCGCGAGGACCGCAGGCCGGGCACGACCAGGTAGCGGCGCTCCAGGGGCTGGCCGTGGCCGCCGTGGCCCTGGTGGCACAGCGCGCTGGAGCAGGCGTTCCAGCCGAAGTGGTGGAGCTCGTTGCCGGTGGTGGGTAGCTCGCTCCAGCCGACCACCTGGCCGCTGGTGGCCGAGGCGGGGTCGGTGTCGAGCACCGCCATGGCGTCTT
>DASUPQ010000590.1 GCA_036280995.1 Actinomycetota bacterium
GAGGCCTCGCCGCCGTGGCCGAGCTGCTCCCGGGACGACCGGATGGTCGACAGGTTGATGCCCGACCCCGAGCCGCCCTTGAAGATCATGCCCTCCTCGACGTACCAGTTGAGGATCGACGGCATGGTGTCGGAGACGGACAGGATGAAGCAGTTGTGGACGCGGACGTTGTTGGAGAGGTACTCACCACTGTCGGTCTGGATGTCGAAGACGGGCCGCACGCCGCGGTCCTCGATGGCGACGATCTCCTCCTCACGAACCGAGGGACACGTCTTGCCGTCCAGCTCCAGGGAGGCGTCCAGGGTCGCCGTCTTCCCGGCTGAGAGGAACCCGACCTTGGACCGGAACGCCGACCGCTCGGAGCGGACGTTGATCTGCACCTCGAACAGGTCTGAGCGGTGGGGACGGGGGTCGAGCTTGCGGAGCCGACGTGAGTAGATGCCGAGCCGCAGGAGCAGCACCTGGATGTCCTCGGTCCAGCGCTCGCTGATCACCGCGAAGGCAACCCGTCCGCTGCCGCCCTGCACAGTGACGTACCCGTCGGCCTGGAAGATGCTGCGGAGGTAGGCGGCGACGGCCTCGTTGGGCGCGTTCCAGAGCCTGGCCGGCACCCGCAGCTCGTGCCGCCGGGCGCGCAGGCCCCAGGCGTCCACGAACGGGCGCAGGACCTCGCCGTACAGTCGGGTGCGGCGACCGGTGAGGCCGGGGTCGGCGGTCTCGAAGGTCCTGACGTGCTGGTGGACGTCGGGGAACACGACCTGCAGGTGCCGCTGCACCCACTGGTGCTCCTCCTCTGTCACGGTCTGGAACTCGATCGTGAGCGAGGTGTTGGTCCCGGTCTCGTACTGGCCGACGAACCCGTCGGCCTGGAGCCATCCGGCCAGCGCGGCCTCGGACGCTTCCCTGGTGGCCGGCTCGGCGCGAACCAGGGTGGCCGTCCCGCCACCCACCTCGGCCTGCCGATCGGCGGAGGTGGCGAGGGGGCCGACCAGGTCGTCGGTGGAACCGCGGTGCGGGTACAGGTGCAGGCGCATTCCCGGACGAAGCTGGTCGACCCGCAGCCACGAGCCGACGCCCCGCCGCTCAGGTACGGCGTACACCAGGTGGTCGGCGGTCGCCTCGACGAACGAGCCGTTGCGGAGGAGGACCCGGAACACGCGCTTGTCGCCGTTGACCTTGACCGCCCGCACCCGGGTCTCGCCATGGGCGTCGTAGACGACGGTCCCGACCGCCCGGCGCTCGACCAGCTCACCGATCGGCACCATGCCGGTCGGGGTGCTGACCAGCGCGTCGTAGGGCTGGCAGGCCGAGCACTGCGGCTCGGGCTCGACCCCGACGTTGAACCAGACCGGGGAGTTGAAGGCGGCCTTCTGGTTGACCAGCAGGTGGGTCAGCTCGGCCTGGAAGGCCTCGGCGTCGCCGTCGGTGGCGAAGTAGCCGTCCTTGGCGCCCCAGCGGGTGATGGTGCCGGCGACCCTGTCCACCATCTGGCGGACGGAGTGCTCGCGCTGGGGGGTGCCGAGGGGGCCGCGGAAGTACTTCTGGGCGACGATGTTGGTGGCGTTCTGCGACCAGCCGGCGGGGAACTCGAGGTCGCGCTGCTCGAAGGCGGTGGTGCCATCGCGCCAGTTGGTGATGACGGCGTCCCTGCGCTCCCAGGTCAGTTCGTCGTAGGGGTGGGTTCCCTTGGTCGTGAACAGGCGTCGCACCTGAAGGCCCCGGCGGGCGGGACCGTGCTCGACGGACAGGGCATCCCGGGTCTTGGCCACGATGATTGACCTCCTGCGACCCCCGTGCTGGCCGGGGCCGCGCACCTCCGTCCCTGGAGAAGCCGGCGCTGAACGGTGCTGCGGACCGGGTCAGCTGAGCCGAGCGGGACGACGAACGGACAGATCCACGAACTACAGCGATGTGATTAAGCACCGATCCGGGGGCCCGGGTCAAGCACCCTCGACACAAGATGTTGTGGAAAACTTGCCTCCAGGGCGCCATTGTACCACTATATGTTGTGGTGACCGGAACCAGCCGGCACAGGGAGGATCAGCCGTGCGTTGCCCCTTCTGCGGGTCCGACGAGGACCGCGTGGTCGACTCCCGGCCGTCCGAGGACGGCGGGACGATCCGTCGCCGGCGTGCCTGCGCGGTCTGCGGTCGGCGCTTCACCACCTTCGAGCGGGTCGAGGAGGCGCCACTGCTGGTCCTCAAGCGTGACGGCTCCAGGGAGCAGTTCGAGCTCGGCAAGCTCGTGTCGGGCCTGGAGAAGGCCTGCAAGAACCGGCCGATCCCTCGCGAGGAGATCCTACGCATCGCCAGTGACATCGAGGAGGCGGTCCGGGCCAGGGGCCAGCGCGAGGTCGAGAGCCAGGAGGTCGGGATCGAGCTCCTCAACGCCCTGCGCGAGCTGGACCAGGTCGCCTACATGCGCTTTGCCAGCGTCTACAAGGACTTCCAGGACCCGGCCGACTTCGAGCGCGAGCTGGAGGACCTCGGTTCCCTCCGCAAGACCACCCCCCCGAAGCCCCGTCCCAGCGCCAGGGTGACGTAGCGGGTCTGGGCCGGCCCGGGCTGTCGCGGCCCCGAGAACGCGTGGGCGTGATGGGAGCGGGCCGGGGGGGCGGGACCCATGACCGGGAGAAGACGGTCGTGGAGCTCGCCGCCCGGACCTAGCGCTCCGGAACGGGGATCGACAGCTCCTGGCCGGCCTGGAGCCCGCCGCGGAGGTGGTTGGCCTCGATCAGGCCGTCCACCACCGGCCGCGGGTCCTGCCCAGGGGCGACCCGCCGCGCGATCGACCAGAGGGTGTCGCCGGACTCGACCACGTAGGTGACCCTCGGCGCCGGCCGGTCGGGCCCGTCGCCCCTGGCCAGGCCGGGAGCGACCAGCAGGAACCCGGCGACGACCAGCACGACGGCGAGCACCCGGACGAGCATCCGGCCGCGCCTCGTGAGACGCATCCGGCTGACCTCCCCTCGTCCTGCCTCGCCGACCAAGGCGAACGCCTGTTCGATCATGCCCTCCATCCTGCCCGAACACCTGTTCGCTGTCAACCTCGGCCACCCCATCGAACTGGTGTTTGCTTCGAGCCAACGCCGCTGCTAGAGTCCGGTCATCAGGCGGCAACGGGTCCTTCGGGCGAGGGGGTACAGCGATGGCGGAGCAGCTCACCACCAGGCAACGACGCATCCTGGAGGTGATCCGCGACGCGGTCGCCGACCGGGGCTACCCGCCGTCCATCCGCGAGATCGGCGAGGCGGTCGGCCTGACCTCGACCTCCAGCGTCCACTCCCAGCTCGAGGCGCTCCAGCGCAAGGGCTTCATCCGCCGCGACCCGACCAAGCCACGGGCCATCGAGGTCCACCTGGAGGAGCCGGTGGCGGCCATGCCGCGGCCCCTGCCCACCTACGTGCCCCTGATGAGCGCCCCGGTCGCCGCCGGTACCGGCACCCTGCCCGAGGACGTCGTCGAGGAGCTGCTGCCCCTGCCGCGCGAGCTGGTCGGGCAGGGCCAGCTCATGATGCTGCAGGTCCGGGGGGAATCGATGGTCGGCGCCGGGGTCCTGGACCGCGACTACGTGGTCGTCCGCCGCCAGGACACGGCCGACAACGGCGACATGGTCGCCGCCCTGCTCCCCAACGACGAGTCCGAGGCCACGGTCAAGCACTTCTCCCGCCGGGGCGGCCACATCCAGCTCCTCCCCGACAACCCCGCCTTCGACCCCATCGACGGCGACCAGGCCCAGATCCTCGGCAAGGTGGTCGCCGTCCTCCGCCGCCTCCGCTAGGCGTGCACCTGAGACGAGCCCGGCATCGGGAGATGCGAGCTATGCGGCGGTGTGCGACCCGACCTGCCAGATGGTGAACCGTAGAGGGACGCCGACCGCATCAGAAGGGCGGGTCGTGTACGTCTCCCGCCACACCGGCATGACGTAGGTGATCTGGTCGACCGCCCGGAGCCTCAGGCCAGGGTAGGCCTGGGGGCGACCGTGGCCCTTGGTGACGAGGAAGACGGGCTGGCCGGGGAAGCCGCGGACGAAGGACTGGACATAGGCGGGATCTGGCCGCCGAGGGAGCAACGCACTGATCTGGCCCTGCTGCAGCCAGACCGGCCCGCCGAACAGGTAGGCGACGTCGTAGAGGCTTGAGGACTGCTCCCAGAGGAAGACCCCTTGCCGGCCCCCGGCCACCGAAGCGATCCGCTGGACGGTCTCGAACGAGCCGCCATGCTCCTGGTGGTGGCGGAGCGGAATCGACTGGCCAGCGAAGACGACAAGAAGGAACCCAGCCGCCACCGCCGTCGCGGCCCGCACCGGCCACCGCAGCCGCCTGGGTCCGCCGGCCATCGCCAATCCTGCGGCAAGGGCGACCGCGATGAGCACGACCAGGCCGGGCAGGACGATCGGCACGAACCGCCGTGTCCACCACATGAGCCGGGCGGACACCTCCGCCCGGTAGGCGTAGACCGGCAGCAGGCACAGGGCGGGCAGGATCAACGTCCAGGCCGAGGCTCGCCAGCGCCGCAGGGCCACCAGGGCGAGTCCAGCCAGGGCCAGGCCGAACCCGGGGAGGGTGAGGAACCAGGAAAGCCGGACCAGGGTCGCCTCGTCATAGGTGCGCACGGGCCGGCCCCGGAAGTCCCCCCAGGCCGGCCCGAACAGCCACGGGCGGAGAAACCCGAGCAGCAGCAGGAACGCGGCCACGCCGACCACCGCCATCCCGAGCCTTCGCTGGACCGCCCGCCGCTCCAGCAGCTCCCACGCCGAGCGACCGGCGGCGGGGGCGAAGCGGCGCAGCAGCACGGCGACGGCCAGCCCTCCGAGGATGATGGTGAGGACGACTGGCAGGTCGGGCACGTGGTTCTCGAGGGTGTAGCGCCGGGCGCTCACGTAGGCCTGGTAGAAGCCGTAGGGCAAGGTGACCACGAGCCCGGCCGCGAACCAGGCGGCACGGACGTCGAAGCGACCGGCGGCGATCAGGACGCAGCCCACCCCGAGAGCGAGCAGAATCAGCAGCAGGCTGTCCGCCCGGGTCAAATAGGAAACGCCGAGCAGCAGGCCGGCCAGGCCCGCCGCGGGTCGCCAGCCGGTCTGCAGGGCAACCATGATCCCGAGCAGCGCGCCGCTCACGATCAGCTGGGTGAACGTCTCGCTGCTCGGATACCTTGCCTGCCACACCTGGAGCATGTTGGTGGCCAGCAGCAAACCGGCCAGGGCGCCGGCCAGCAGACCGAAGGCTCGCCGGACGGCCAGGGCCACCGCCAGCACCGCCAGCACGCCGCACAGGGGGGTCAGGCTGGCCAGTCCGGTGTAGCCGCCGGCCTCGAACGCGCTTGCCAGCAGGGCCGGCCACAGGTGGTAGAACTGCAAGACGATGCGCTGGGTGTCCCGGTCCCCGATCCAGATCGCGGGAAAGCGGCTGGCGTCGTCCTCTCGCATGACCTCGACGGCCGGCACGCGCGACCGGTCGAGGACCGGGTCGGTGTAGCTGGAGGACCCGACCCGGGCGATGGCGATCGCATGGGAGACATAGGCGCCGGGATCCTTGCCGACGCCGTAGGAGAACCCAGGGAAGAACAGCACGGACGCCACCAGTGCCACCCCGGCGAGCACGGCCAGCCCGGTCCCGTCGACCACCAGGGGCGGCCGGCCACCGAACCGCCAGGCGACCGTTCCCAGGGCGACCATGGCGAGCACGGTCAGGCCGGCGGCGGCGGTCAGCCCGTACCGGCCGATGTCGGCGAGCGTGAGACCGACCCAGGCGAGCACGGCGAGCGCGAGGGTGGCGGCAAGGACCAGTGCCTCGCCGACGGACAGGGCATCGCGCGGCGCCGGCCGGGAGCGCTCGCGACCGGCTGCTCCTGCCGGCAGGGTCTCGGTCTGCGAGGGCGGCATGACCGAAAATCGTAGCAGGGACGGCGAAGCGGGCCGCATTGGACGCTCGGGGCGAATGCTAGGCTGCACCGATGAGTACGCCGTCCAGCGCCGAGCCGCAGCTCGCGGTCTCGGTGGTCTTGCCGTGCTACAACGAGCGCGACCATGTCGAGCTGGAGATCAAGCGCATCTCCGCCGCACTGCTGGAAGCCGGGCTCAGCTATGAGCTGATCTGCGTCGACGACGGCTCGACCGACGGCACCCGCGAACTCCTGGAGACGACCCCTGGCATCCGCACCATCCTGCTGCCCCGCAACCAGGGGTCGGGCACGGCCCGGCGGATCGGCACCCAGCAGGCCCGCGGCCGGGTGGTGGTCTGGACCGACGCCGACATGACGTACCCCAACGAGCGCATCCCCGAGCTGGTCGCCCACCTGGACGACACCTACGACCAGGTGGTGGGGGCCCGCAGGACCGAGGCCGGGACCTACAAGCTGTTCCGAGTACCGGCCAAGTGGGCGATTCGGCAGCTGGCCTGCTGGCTGACGAACACCCCCATTCCCGATCTCAACTCCGGGCTGCGGGCCTTCAAACGTTCCGTCGCCAAGCCCTACCTGCGCCTGCTGCCGTCCGGGTTCTCGTGCGTGACCACCATCACGCTGGCGTTCCTGTCCAACGGACACCCGATCAAGTACGTGCCCATCGACTACGTGCAGCGTTCCGGCCGCTCCAAGTTCCACCCGGTCAGAGACGCCTACAACTACCTCATCCAGGTGCTGCGGATGGTCATGTACTTCAACCCGCTCCGGGTCCTGATGCCGGTCGGGTTGACCCTGATGGCGGCCACCGGCGCCAAGCTGGTGTTCGACCTGATCGTCCACAACCTGCGGGTGACCGGCTCCACGGTGCTGGTCGGCTTGGCCGCGTTCAACATCATGGCGATCGCCCTGCTCGCGGACCTGGTGGTCCGTCGCACCGCCGACGACTGACCCGGTTGTAGCGTCCGGCCAGGCCGGCGGCTCCGCCCCAGCCCAGGTCGGCGAGGGTGAACAGCAGCCTCGACACCACCGCGATGACGGTGCTCTGCGGTCGTGGCACGCTTGACCCGAGCAGCAGAATCAGCGCCGCCTCGCGCGCGCCCGCCCCGGCCGGGGCGACCACGAGCAGGAAGCCGACGCACCAGGCCCCGGCGAACGCGCCGGTCGAGTGGAGCAGCAGAGGGAGACCGCCGGCCACTCCGAGCTGGTGCGCGAGCAGCCACACGTGCCCGCCGTAGCACAGCCATGCGGCCAGCGCCCACCCCACTGAGCGCAGCGTGCCCGCCGTTGAAAGGCGCTGCGGCAGCGGGGCTCGCCGGGCGAGCCGGAGGGTGACTCCGAGCAGCCGGTTCAGCACGGGCGGGCTGGCCAGCAGCGCCACCAGCGGGAGCGCGAGCGCGGTCCACCAGTAGCGGCCGAGCGCTCCCAGGCCGGCCAGCGGCACGAGCACGACCGCGACCAGCAGCCCCGCGCCGACCGAGATCAGCAGGGTGGCGGCGACGGCGCTGCCCGACACCCGTTGAGGCACCCGGTAGTCGCGCCCGAGCTCCATCTGGGCGACGGCGGGCCAGATCGATCCGGGCAGGTACTTGCCGAGCTGGCCGAGGAAGAAGACGTGGAGGCTTCCGGCCAGCGGCAGCGGGAAGCCCAGGTCGGTGAGCAGCGCTCGCCATGACAGGAAGGTGGCCAGGTGGCCGGCCAGCACGGCCGCGGTCGCAGCGAGCAGGCCGACGACGGTCAGGCGCCCGAGCAGCGGCCGCACCTGCCCCCATTGCTGGGTCAGCAGCAGGGCGACGAACACCAGGATCAGGACCAGCACGAGCGGGCGAAGCATGGCCCGCCAACGGCGGTGCCCGGGCCTCACCGGCGCCCGGCCGGCAACTCAGCCAGAACGATGACAACGTCGCCGGGCTGGCGGACGGCCGGAGGAGGCGGCTCCCAGAGCCGCCCACTGCGGATCCTGGTCACTGGAGAGCCGGGGGGGTAGTCCCCGGCTTGGTCGGGGAGCTCACCCGGCTCATGCCCGGAGTGGCTTGCGGGCCAGCAGGAGGTAGCCGTCGCCGCGGTCGCTGCCGAGGAAGAGCCGCTGGGCGAGCAGGAACGGAGCCATCGTCGCCGGCCGTACCAGCAGCTTGACCAGGCCGCGGGCTGGGATCAGGTTGCCGCTCTCGGCCGTGCGCAGGCGCAGCGCCTCCGGGCTGCCCGGCTCGAGTGGACGGGCCACGGCGCGCCGTACGCGCTCCAGGAGGTTGGCCAGCGGGTAGCCGTAGCACCACAGCTCCTCGACCTGGAAGCCAGCCTCGGCGAAGCGGGCGGCCAGCTGCTCACGCTCATAGCGGCGGACGTGCCCAACCATGTCATCCCACAAGGAGAAGCGGTGCTGGTGCGCCGGGACCGAGGCGAGCATGCGGCCACCCGGGACGAGCAGGTCGAACGCCTGGGCGAGGAGCCCACGGTCGTCCTCGACGTGCTCGAGCACCTCGAAGGCGAAGATCGAATGGAACCGGGCCCTCGTCGGGTCGAGTGCATCCAAGCTGGCCCGCAGGATCTTCGGACGAGCCTCGGGCGGGAAGTGCGCCAGCCGATCAGCGGCCAGGCGGGCCGCGGTCGCGGAGAAGTCGATCCCGACCACCGAGCCGAACCCACGGGCGGCAAGCTCCTCCAGCATCGCCCCCGCGCCGAAGCCGACCTCGAGCGCCGGCCCCTGCCTGGACAACCGTGGCAGCAGCCGGCGGACCAGGTCCAGCCGGAGCAGGAACCGGGGTGGGCGCACCCAATCAGGCTGGTTCCGCGACCGCAGCAGCTCCACCAGTCGCAGCCCAATGGCCGCAGGGGTGTAGTCACGCTCGAAACGGGCCCGCGCCCGGCGACCCAGCTCGACCACCCTCGCCCGATCCTTGCCCAGCTCGCGGAGCGCCGCAGCCAGGGCGTCCGGGTCGCCGCGCGGGACCAGCACGACCTCGTCAGGATCGAAGGCGGCGTGCATGGCCGGCGTGTCGGCGGTGACGATCGCCCGGGCGGCACAGGCCGCCTGGTACACCTTGCCCGGCACGACCCGCGAGGCCTTGCCGGTGACGCCGAACAGCCCCAGGACCACATGGTGGCCGGAGACGAGCTCCCCTAGGCGCTCGTAGGGCACCCAGTCATGGACCTTGACATCGTCGAGGCCGGCCACCAGCTGGTCGAATGCGGCCCGGTCCTGCCCGCGACCGACGACCGTGAAGGTGACGTCGTCGCCGTCGAGCTGACGGATCGCCCCGGCCACCGTCTCGGCGCCGTGCAGGGGGATGAAGGAGCTGTAGAACAGTACCTTCAGCGGGCCGCCCTCTGGCGGCGGACCGGCCGGGAAGTGCCATGGCTCCGCCCCGACCGGCACGGCAGCGAGCTTGCCGGCCGGGAGGCCCAGCTCACCGGCGGCGAAGTCGACCTGGGGGCCGGTGTCGAGCAGGGCCAGATCGCTGGCACCCACGGCCAGCAGGTCCAGTAGCCTGGCCAGCCGAGCCTGGAGGCTGTCGGAGTCAACGGTCCTGCGGTCCAGGACGACCGTGTCGTACACCGACAGGAACATGTCCAGGACCCGCCGCTTCCGCCTGGCCAGCACCCAGGCCAGGAGCACGTCCAGGTGGCCGAAGTAGCCGACCAGCACCACGTCGTGTGGCCCGACCCGCCGGTAGCGGGCGGCCAGGCGCCACCACGCCCAGGCCAGCCGGATCAGCCGCCCCGGCGAGAACGGACTGCGGGCGGCCGCCAGCTTCTCGTCCGTCCCGCCCGGCCAGGCCGGCACATGGGCCTCGACCACCTCGGCGCCGCCCTCGCGCAGGGCCGCCTCGAGAACCGCGATCCGGGGATGGGCCACCCGGTCGTAGGTGCCGAACAGGCAGACACGCAGGGCGCTGCCGCCGGACTGAGCTTCGGTTGCGATCATGATCGGCCCATTCTCCCCTGAGAGGAACCCGAGATGAACTTCGGGTGGCCAACCCTAATCAAGGTGACCAGCCGGCGACGACACGACCAAGGTCCCGGCGCTCTCTCCAGCAGCCGTGATGGCATACCCGTTGAGAGGATCGGCGATCTGTGTGGCGAATTACCGACTTCCGGGCCGTGGATGCCGGGTTGTGATCAAAACGATGTTCTCGCACCCTTGTCGGTTCGCCGCAGAAGCGGTTGAGTCCGGGCGTTCTTGCACGGGGGGGTCATACGAGGAGGTCCCCCATGCCCACCGGTCGGCACAGCGAGGGACGAGCGGCAGACGACTCGGGCCTGACCAGGCGGCGCTTCCTGCGCGCGGCCGGGGTCGGGACCGCGGGGGCGATGGTCGCCGCCGGCGCCGCGGCCGGGCAGGCCGGCGCCGAGGTCGCCGGTGCGGCCGTGCCCGGCGCGGCGGCCCCGGAGATCCCGGCCCGCCGCAAGGTGGTCCGCGTGGGCGCGCAACGGGCCGGCGCCGCCGCCGCCCTGGCGGTCAGCGGGCCGCTCGCGTTCCACACGATCACGCCCCAGCGCTACCTGGACACGCGGTTCGACGGCGGCGGCCCGTTCCCGCCGCAGGGCGGCACCGGCGAGTTCTTCATCTTCGACTTCGGGGACCCCGACTACTTCTCGGGCGGCTTCCCGAACGAGGTGCCTCCCGACGCCAAGGCGATCGCCTGCAACCTCACCGTCACCAGCGGCACCTCCGGGGGCAACCTGCGCGCCTTCCCGGGCAACAGCGACGTCATCCCGCTGGTCTCCAACGTGAACTGGACGTCCGGCCAGACGGTGGCCAACTACGCCATCGTCAGCGCGGCCACCCCGGCCGACGGCCAGTTCCAGGCCGCCGTCGGCCTGCACAACGCCTCGACCCGGGGCAGCGTCCACGTGATCGTCGACATCAGCGGGTACTTCGTCTAGCACGGCGGGCCACGAGGCCCGGCCGGCTCAGCCGCTCGGGTGCGCCGGAACGTCTCCGGCCTTGTCCTGGGCGTCCTCGGCGGTGCCCTGGCGGTACGGGGCGAGGGCGTGGGCGAGGGCGGCCGGGGCCCGGAGCCGCAGCTGGGTGCCCTCGGCGCCGTGGTCGACCCCGAGCAGCTCGCCCTCGCGGTGGGCGCGGTCGACCAGGTCGCCGCGGTCGTAGGGAACCAGCGCGGTCAGCTCGACCTCGGGATGCGGCAGGCGGGTGGCGATCGCGGCCAGGAGGTCGTCGACCCCTTCGCCGGTCGCGGCCGAGATCATCGGGACGGCGGGGAACAGGCGGCCCAGCCGGGCCCGGCTGACCTCGTCGAGCAGGTCGGCCTTGTTCAGGGC
>DASUPQ010000591.1 GCA_036280995.1 Actinomycetota bacterium
AGGACGTCGCCGGCCGCGCCGTCCCGCGGGTCGCTACCGGCCGGGCTCGCCGGCGTCGGCATCCCCGGGCTCCCCGACGTCGGTCCGGTCGACGGTGCCCGAGTCGGCGACGTCCATCATCGCACCGGTGTCGCTGGCCCCGCTGGGCGCTGGCGCGTCGGACTGGTCGACCGTGCCCGTGTCGCGCTCGTCCATCATCGCGCCGGTGTCGCTGGCCCCGCTGGGGGCGGGCACGTCGGACTGGTCGAGGGTGCCCGAGTCGGCCGCGTCCATCATCACGCCGGTGTCGATCCCGGCGGGGGTGGCGCCGGCCTGGTCGGGAGACGCCGGCTCCTGGTCGCGGACGGTCTCCATCTCGTCGTCCCGGAGGGGATCATCGGACGTCATGGTCGCTCCTTCGCCAACGGGACCCTTGTCCCGTTGACGTTCCCCTCCGGGACCATCGCCAATCAGGTCAGGCCGGCGTAGAGGGCGGCCGTCTCGGCGGCGATGGCGGTCCAGCTGAACTGCTCGACGGCGCGGCGGCGGCCGGCCTTGCCCATGGACTCGGCCAGGATGGGGTCGGCGAGGACGCTGTTGAGGCGCTCGGCGATGTCGGCGGCGAAGCGGTCGGGGTCGCGGGCGGCGCCGGCGCCGTCGCTCTCGAACGGGACCAGGAGGCCGGTCTCGCCGTTGACGACCACCTCCGGGATGCCGCCGGTGGCCGTGGCCACCACGGCCGTCTCGCAGGCCATGGCCTCCAGGTTGACGATGCCGAGGGGCTCGTAGACCGAGGGGCAGACGAACACGGTGGCGGCGGTGAGCAGCTGGATGACCTCGCGGCGCTCCAGCATCTTCTCGATCCAGATGATGCCGCCCCGCTCCTGGCGGACCCTCTCGACCTTGGCGGTGACCTCGCGGCCCAGCTCCGGGGTGTCGGGCGCCCCGGCGCAGAGGATCAGCTGGGCCGCCGGGTCGAGGGCCAGGGCGGCGTCCAGCAGGTGGGGCACGCCCTTCTGGCGGGTGATGCGGCCGACGAAGATCACCGACGGCCGGTCGGGGTCGACCCCGTAGGCCTCCAGCACGTCGGTGCCGTGGTCGGGCGCGTACTGGTCGGTGTCGATGCCGTTGTGGATCACCTGCAGCTTGCCGGAGTCGGCGGCCGGGTAGACCGAGAGGATGTCGGTGGCCATGCCGGCCGACACGGCGATCACCCGGTCGGCCCCCTCGATCGCCGTCTGCTCGCACCAGCGGGAGACGTGGTAGCCGCCGCCGAGCTGCTCGACCTTCCAGGGCCGCAGCGGCTCCAGGCTGTGCACGCTGACCACGTGGGGGATGCCGTAGAGGAGCTTGGCCAGGTGCCCGGCCAGGTTGGCGTACCAGGTGTGGCTGTGGACCAGGTCGACGCCCTCGACCCCGGCCGCGATCGACAGGTCGGTCGCCATCGTCCGCAGGGCCCCGAGGTGGCGGCCGTCGCCCTTCAGGGCGTCCCAGGTCGGGTGGGCGATCACCTCCGGCGACCCCGGCGGGCCGGGCGGCCGCGGGGCGCCGAAGCAGTGGACCTGGAGGTCGAGCAGTTTGGCCAGCTCTCTCGCCAGGTACTCGACATGCACTCCGGCACCGCCGTACACATCTGGGGGATACTCGCGACTGAGCAGGGCCACGCGCACGGGACGCTCCTTCCGGATCCAGCGGAAGCCCGATGCTAGCGCGTTGACACCCCGTGAGGGCCTGGCCCAGACTTGACTTGCTTGTGCATATTGTCCAGATCCACCGAAGGTGGGCAGACGATGGGAACCGCCGGCCGGACCGCGCCGCTGCGCAGGACGGGCTCGCTGCTCGGGCTGCTCGGGCTGGAGCTGGCGGCCGTGCTCGGGCTGCACTGGCTGGGGCGGTTCCCGGGGCTGCGCATCGGCTGGGACGAGCCGGTTCGGTGGCTGCTGTCGAGCCCGGTGCAGGAGGTCCTCGGGGCGTTGCTGCGCACGGTGGCGCTGGTGATGGCCTACTGGCTGCTGGCCTCGACGGTGCTGTACCTGCTGGCCAGCCTGACCAGGCTGCCGGCGGCGGTGCGGGCGGTGAGCTGGGCCACCATCCCGGTGGTCCGGCGGGTGGCCGACCATGCGCTCGCGGTCACCCTGGCCACGTCGATGGTCGGCGGCGGCACCCTTGGCGCGGCCGGTCCGGCGCTGGCCGCCGACTCCCGCAGCGGGGCGGGACCGCCGGCGAGGAAGCCGGTGGCCGCGGCCCAGGCGACCACCACCACCGAGCCGGCCGACCCTGGCTATGTCCCGGAGGTCCAGGAGCCGACCACCACCTCCACTTCGACATCGACATCGACGTCGACCTCGACATCCACCTCCACCTCGACGTCGACCTCGACCACCTCGACGTCGACCACCAGCACCACGCTTCCCGAGACCACCACCACCGCGCGCGAGACGACGACGACGCGCGAGACCACGACCACCGCGGCCCCCACGACGACCACCCAGCCGCCAACCACGACCAGCCAGCCGCCGACGACCACGGAGCCGCCCACCACCTCGACCCGGGCGGCGGCCACGACCACCACCCGGCCCGCTCCCCCGCCCGCCGCGCCCCGGCCGCCGGCCTACCAGTTCGACCCCGCCGGGCCGGGGGAGCCACCGCCGCCGGGCTACGAGTTCACCCCGGCGACCCCGTCCGACGAGGCGCAAGAGGAGCCCTCCGAAGACGCCGGGCCGGGCGGTGACGACGACGAGCCGGGCGGCGGAGGGTCGGAGAACTCCGGCGGGAACACCGGGGGAGCACCGGGCGGAGGCGGAGAGGACCGCTCGGGGGACCAGGAGGAGCAGCAGGAGCGGACCCACACGGTCCAGCGGGGCGACAACCTCTGGACGATCGCCCGCGACCACCTGCGCGGGTCCCGCAGCGGCGGGTCCGGGGAGCCGACCAACCGCGAGGTGGCCGAGTACTGGGCCAAGGTCGTGGAGGCCAACCGGGCCGGGCTCCGGTCGGGCGACCCCGACCTGATCTACCCCGACGAGGAGATCGTCCTCCCGCCGGCCGAGTGAGCTAGGTCCCGGCCGTCTCGGTGACCGTCCAGAGCCGCCAGCGACCCCCGGCCGCCGGGTCGACCTGGAGCAGGACGTCCCAGTTGTACGCCTGGGGCTTCTCACCGGGCCTGGTCATCTGCACCTTGCCCCGCAGGACCCGCTGGTCCTCGCGCTCGCCGGGCTTGATGACCTTCACGTCGGTCATGGTCATCTTGTAGGGCGGCGGCCCCAGCGCCTTGCGGTCCTTGGACTGCTCGGCGAGCAGCTTGTACTGCGGCCCGTTGGCCCAGAACGAGTCCTTGACGTCGGCCAGGTCGTTGCTGACCGCGAACTCGCCCCAGTCGGCCAGGGCCTGCTCGCCGTCGGCGATGGCCCGCTGGTCCGGGGTGGTCGTGGTGGTCGCGGCCCGGTCGCCGCCGGGCAGGCCGTCAACGGTCAGCCAGGCCAGGAAGATGGCGGCCAGCACCAGCACGCCGATGAGCAGCCAGGAACGGCGGGCGGCGGTGCGCCGTGAGGCGCGCAGCCACTCGCGTTCGTTGTCTTCCAGATGGTCGAAGCGGTCGGACACCTTGCGGCACCTCCAGCCGAGGCCTCAGTCTGACGTCCATGTCGTTCGGTTGACAACCCTGGCCCCAGGAGGCAGCCATGGCCGGCGAGATCGTGCTCAGCCCCCACCCGGACGTGACCGTCCCCGACCTCCCCCTGCACGAGTTCGTGCTCGCCGACGCCATGGCCAGGGCCGATCAGGCGGCGCTGATCGACGGGCCGAGCGGCCGGACGCTGACCTACGGCCAGCTCGCCGGGGGCGTGCGGCGGGTGGCGGCCGGCCTGGCCGCCCGCGGCTTCGCCAAGGGCGACGTGTTCGCCATCTACAGCCCCAACCTGCCCGAGTACGCCCTGGCCTTCTACGGCGTCTCGGCCGCGGGCGGGATCAACACCACCGTCAGCCCCCTCTACACCGCCGACGAGCTCGCCAGGCAGCTCGCCGACGCCGGGGCCCGCTTCCTGCTCACCGTGCCCCCGTTCCTGGACAAGGCCCTGGACGCGGCCGGCCGCAGCGGCGTCGAGGAGGTGTTCGTGCTCGGCGAGGGCGAGGGCGCGACCCCGTTCGCCAGCCTCATGACCGCCGGCGACACCCCGCCCGAGGTGGTATTCGACCCGGCCAACGACCTGGTCGCCCTCCCCTACTCGAGCGGCACCACCGGCCTGCCCAAGGGCGTCATGCTCACCCACCGCAACCTGGTCGCCAACCTCTGCCAGGGGACGACGGCGCTGCTCGCCGACGAGGGCGAGCGCCTGATCGCGGTGCTGCCCTTCTTCCACATCTACGGCCTGGTGGTGCTGATGGCGGCGGCCCTTTCCCGGGGCGCCACCCTGGTGACCATGCCCCGCTTCGACCTCGAGCAGTTCCTCGGCCTGCTCCAGGACCAGCGCATCACCCAGGCCTACGTGGCCCCGCCGATCGTGCTCGCCCTGGCCAAGCACCCCCTGGTCGACAAGTACGACCTGTCGTCCCTGCAGTCGGTCTTCTCCGGCGCCGCCCCGCTGGCCGCCAGCCTGGAGCGGGCCTGCAACGAGCGGCTGGGCTGCGCCGTGATGCAGGGCTGGGGCCTGACCGAGACCAGCCCGGTGGTCACCACCAACTTCAACACCCCCCAGGGGCCGCAGCCGGGATCGGTCGGGGTGCCGCTGCCCAACACCGAGATGCGGGTGGTCGACCCGGCCACCGGGGCCGACGTCTCCCGGGGCGAGACCGGCGAGCTGCTGGTCCGCGGGCCCCAGGTGATGAAGGGCTACCTGAACGCCCCCGAGGCGACCGCGGCCATGCTCGACCCCGACGGCTGGCTCCACACCGGCGACCTGGGCAAGATCGACGAGCAGGGCTATGTCTACATCGTCGACCGGGTCAAAGAGCTCATCAAGTACAAGGGCCTCCAGATCGCCCCGGCCGAGCTGGAGGCGGTGCTCCTCTCCCACCCGGAGGTCAGCGACGCCGCCGTGGTCCGCCTCCCCGACGAGGAGGCCGGCGAGGTGCCCAAGGCGTTCGTGGTCGCCCGCGGCCAGGTCGACCCCGAGGAGCTGATGGCCTTCGTGGCCGAGCGGGTCGCCCCGCACAAGAAGGTCCGCCAGGTCGAGTTCGTCGACGAGATCCCCAAGGCGGCGTCGGGCAAGATCCTGCGCCGGGTGCTGATGGAGCGGGACCGGCACCCCGGGTAGCCCATATGGGCTACGGTGACTGGCACATCGGCGCTGCGTAGCAGTACCTAGGTCGCCCGGATCTGGGTTGCGGTACGTTGTGGTGCCATGGTGGCTGCAATGTGGCCGGGCTCGGACCGCGCTTCCCCCCCGCCTCCGGCCGGCCGCGCCGTGCCGTCGCTGGGGCCGTTCTCCGAGCTGCTCGGCCAACCCTACCAACGGCTCAAGGTGGCCGTCCTCCGCCAGCTCACCACCCTCCCGGAGCCGAGCTGGTCGCTGCAGGACGCCGGCCAGGCGCTGACCTGGCTCGAGCCGGCGACGGCCAACCGGCTGCTGTCGGAGCTGCGCACCGACGGGCTGGTGGTCGAGGTCGACCGCTACGGCCAGCCGGGCGGGCCGCCGGCCTGGCGCCTGTCCGACGAGGGCCACCTGGTGGCGACGGTCTGCGCCGTGCTGGCCGCCCCGAAGCTCCCCCCCGAGCGGGCCGTCAAGGTCCTGGCGGCGGCGATGGCCCTGGCCCGGGCGGCCGGGGTCGACGAGCGGTCGGCGTTCGCGCCCTTCGTGGCCGCCACCGCCGTGCTCGAGCGCGACCTGGTCGAGCTCCACCGGCTGATCGACCAGGGGGCCGACGACGACCTGCGCGGGGCCGCCGTGGTCGCCGCCGTCCACCTCGACGACCTGGCCGCGATGGCCAGGCAGGTGGCGCGGCCAGGGGGGCACGAGGCCGAGCGGGAACGGGCCGCCGCCGTGGCCGGCCGGCTCCAGGCCCTGCTCGAGGAGCTGACCGCCCCGCTGGGCGCGCCCCAGCCCCAACCCCCGGTTGCCGGGGCCCCTGATCGGGAGGGTAGCCGGCCCGGAGCCACAGGGCGCGGCGTTGTCCACAGCCCCCGGCCCGAGCTGGACCCGGCGGCGCTACGCGAGGTGGTCGCCGCCACCGACCCATCGGCGCTGGCCGGGCTGGTCGCCGGCCGCCTGTGGCAGCCGCCGGCCGTCGCGCCGGTGCGGAGCGGCGAGGTCCTGGCCGCCCTCGACGAGCTCCTCGGCCGGCCCGAGCCGGTGGTGGTGCCGCTGCCCGAGCCGACCCTGCTGCCGGTCGAGTCGCCGGAGGTCGTGCCCGACTTCGTGCTGCTGGCCGCCGACGTGATGACCTGGCTGGCCGGGCTGGGCGAGACCGACCTGGCCACGTGGGTGGTCGGCGGGACCTGGGCCGAGGCCACGGCCCGCATGGCCGCGGTGGTCGAGGCCTGGTCGCGCTGGGGCCCGCCCGGGGACGGCAGCATGGCCGCCGAGCTCGAACCCCGGCCCCGGCTGGACGTCGTCGGGCACGACGAGGTCGGGGTCATCTCCTGGACCGGTGTGCGCGCCCCCGCCGCCGAGCTGGCCGCCGAGCGCCCGGTCGGGATCGACCTCGCCGGCGACCCGGAGGGTGACCGCCAGGAGGTGGCCACGTGAACGCGACCGAGCTCTGCCGGGTGCTGCTGGTGGGGTCGGTGGCCGCCACCGACGTGCCCGAGCTGGGCGACCCCGGGACCCGCGAGGAGGTGCGGCGGCGCCTGGGCGAGGCCGGCTGCGAGCTCGTCTACTCGGCCGCCTCGGAGCGCTGGCTGACCCGGCTCGACGGCCCGGTGCCGGCGCTGGAGGGCCACGACCCGGTGCTCGCCCTCGGCACGGCCGAGCTCGCCGTGCTGGCCACCTGCTGGCTCCACCTGCGCTTCCTGCCCGGCGAGGACGGCGCGGGGGACGGCCAGGACTGGCTCGACCCGGACGACCTGGCCGAGCTGCTGGGGGCGAGGCTGGACGGCACCGGCCTGCCGGGCGTGCTCGAGCGGCTCGCCCGGGCCGGCTACCTGACCCTGCGCGAGGGCCGGGTGGAGGCCGGGCCGCTGCTGGACACGCTGGACGAGCCGGGCGCCGCCGACCAGGCCCGGGCCCTGGTCGTCCGCCACCAGCGCCTGGCCCACCTGCGGCGCCGGGCCGCGGAGCTCGACGGTGGGGGCGGCGGGTCTGGGGGGCTCAAGCCTGGCCCCCCAGAGGATCGGGGGGACGATGCCACGGATTGAGGAGGTCCAGCTCGTCCACTGGGGGTCGCTGCGGCCCGACCCGATCCCCCTGCTGGTCGACGGCATCAACGTGGCCACCGGGCCCAACGGCTCGGGCAAGACCTGCTTCCTCGACGGCATCAAGCTGCTGCTCGGGGTGACCAGCTTCGCCCCCGGCCGCAGCTCCCACCGGTACATCTTCGACGGCGGCCCCGGGGGCGAGCCCGCCCAGCGGGCCTTCCTGCGGGCCACCTTCAGCAACCCGGTCCTGCCCGGGCGGGGCGAGCGCCTGTTCGCGGCCGCCGACGAGCGGCTCCGCGACGCCGACCGGGTGTCGGTGATCTGCCTGGTCACCCACGACAGCCGCCGCTACCTGGTCCTGCCCGGCCTGCACCGCTGGGGCTTCGAGCAGCCGCTGGCCGACGACCTGGAGGCCTTCCTCAAGGCCAACCCCGAGGAGGACTGGCTCGGGCCCCGGCTGTACGACGAGCTGCTCGACCGGACCGGCATCACCCGGGCCCTGCGCGAGGTGCTGGCCCTGCCCCAGGGGGCGATCGACCGGACGATGGACGAGCGGCCGGCCGGCCTGCTGGCCAAGCTGCTGGAGCTGACCGGCGAGCGGGTCCTGCTCGACGAGGTCGAGGCCCAGCGGGAACGGGCCGGCGACGCCCGCGCCGCCTACCTGGAGGCGGTCGAGGCGGCCCGGGTCGAGCAGGACCGGCTGGGCGCCCTGGCCGGCCAGGCCGCCCGCCACCTGGAATGGGCCGGGCTGCGGGAGCGGCTCGACCTCCTCCGTGAGCTGGCCCGCCCGGCGGCCGAGCACCGCGACGTGGCCGTCAGGGTCGAGGCGGCCCGGTCCGAGCGGGACGCGGCCGCCGAGCGGATCGCCGCCGACCGGCGCGACCTGGACGAGCTCGGCGGCCAGGTGCCGGCGCTGGAGGCGAGGGCCGTGGCCCTGGCCGACCAGGCCAAGGAGCTGGCCGACCGGCTGGCCGCGACCCGCGACGAGCGGTCCGCCCTGGAGGTGCGCCTGGCCGCCGCCGAGGCCCGGGCCGAGGAGGCCCAGGCGACCGCCGTGCGCCTGGCCGGCCTGGCCGGCGAGCGGTCCGCCGAGCAGGCCTCGAGCGAGGTCCAGGCGGCCGAGTCCAGCCTGGCCGCGGTCCTGGCCCGGCGCCAGGAGCTGCGCGCGACCCTGGACGACGTCCAGGCCCGCATGGCCGTGCTGGCCGACGGTCGCGTGCCCGTGCCGGCCGAGGTGACGGCGTTCCGGGAGCGGCTGGCCGCGAACGGGATCGAGGCGTCGGTGGTGGCCGAGGTCCTGGAGCTGGCCGACGAGGCCGCCGGCGACGCGGCCCGGGTCCGGGCCGAGGCCGCCCTCGGGGACGCCCTGTGGGCGCTGCTGGTCCCCTCCCACGCCTACCGGCAGGCCACCGCCCTGGCCGTGGAGGCCGGCTACCGCGGGGGGATCGCCCGGGGCGGGGCCGGCGACCCCCGGGCCGCCCTCACCGCCGTCATGGGCCCGGTCGAGGCCGGCCTGCTGCTGGAGCGGCTCGACGCCCAGGCCGCCCACGACGCCGCCCAGGCCCTCGGCCTGGCCGGCCGGGGCCTGGCCGCGGTCGCCCCCGACGGGATGCGCTACGGCGACGTCGTCGCCCGGCTGGAGGCGCCGGCCCAGCCGGTCCTGGGCCGCCGGGCCCGGGAGCTGCACCTGTTCGGCCTCAAGACCGAGGCGGCCCGGCTCGGCGATGAGCTGGCCGCCCTTGACGCGGCCATCGCCGAGCTGCGGTCCGCCTGGCAGCAGGCCGCGCACGTGGTCGACGCCGTCCAGCGCCTGGGCGACCTCCAGGGCCGGGTCGGCGAGGCCGAGCAGGCGCGGGAGCGGGCCGGGGTCGACCGGCCGGCGCTGGTCGAGCGGGAGCGGGCCGTCGCCGCCGAGCTGCGCGAGCTGGACGGCGCCCTCGGCGCCGCCAACGCCGAGCTGGCCCTGGCCAGGACGCGCCAGAACGAGACCGAGATCCGCCTGGCGGCCCGCCTGCCCGAGCTGGCCGAGCTGGACGGCCGGCTGGCCGGGCTGGAGACGGAGCTGGCCGGCCGGCCGCTGACCGCCGAGCAGCGGGCGCTGCTGGACGCCGGCGACCTGCCCGGCACCGAGTCGGTGCTGCGTGACATCGACTGGCTCGGCGGCCAGGTCGAGGATGAGGAGCGCTTCCCGGCCGAGGTCCGCGATCCCGAGCTGGTGGCCGGCCGCGAGCGCCAGGCCGAGGCCGTCGAGGAGACCAACCAGCTGGCCGAGCGGCGCAAGCGTGAGCTGGACGAGCAGCTGGAGCGGGTCGAGGCGGCCAGGCGCCGCTTCGAGGAGGGGGTGAGGGAGGTCGTCCAGCGGCTCAGCGGCGAGTTCGCGCGGGTCTGCCAGACGGCCGGCGCCGAAGGCGAGCTGCGCCTGCTGGCCGGCGACCGGCCCGAGGAGTACGGGGTCGACGTGCTGGTCGCCCACCGGGCCACCGAGCGGCGCCGCTCCTACCGCGACGCCGCCCACTCGGGCGGCCAGCGGGCCACCATCGCCATCCTGCTGCTGCTGGCCACCATGGGCACGGCCGACGCCGCCGACCTGCTCATCATGGACGAGCACATCGCCCACCTGGACTCGACCAACATCGACCACGTGGCCGCCCTCATGCACGCCCTGGCCGACCGGGTCCAGTTCGTGCTGGCCACCCCGACCAACGCCGAGTCGCTCCGCCTCTCCTGGTGCGACCTCCAGCTCGCCTTCCTCCCCCGCGACCCCGGCCGCGCCTACAGTCCCCCGATCCGCCTGCTCAGCCGCCTCGGCGTCGGCGACCTGGAGGAGCGGGCCCCGGAGCGCGAGCTGTCGGCCAGCGGCTAGGCGGCGCCGGTCAGGACGTCGACGACCTCCAGCGGGTGCTCGACCGGCTCGGGACGGCGCCCGGCGATGCCGGCGGCGGCCAGCGCCTTGCCGACGGCGGGACCGGCGCGCTCGTCCCGGTAGCGCTCCCAGTCCTGCTTCGACTTCCACACGCCGATGTGGCGCAGCCCGCCGTCGCTCTTGACGACCAGCTGCACGAGCAGGCCCTCGGGCGGGTCGTCACCCAGCTCGGCCTGGACCCGCCGGTAGAGCTCCTCGGTGCCCGGCACCTCGTAGTAGAAGGCGTAGGACATGTGCCCCTCCTCTCCCCAGAATTCGTTAGAATGATCTCTAACTGATAGAGGAGTCTCTACCGAATGTCTTCGGACGTCAAGCCCCCCCGCCGCCGCTACGACGCCAGCGGCCGCCGGCGCCAGGCCATCCAGCACCGTTGGGCGATGCTCCAGGCGGCCCGGCGCCTGTTCCTCGAGCGCGGCTACGCCGCCACCACCATGCCGTCGGTGGCGGCGGCCGCCGAGGTCTCGGTGCAGAGCGTCTACAAGGCCTTCGGGAACAAGCCGGCCCTGCTCAAGGCCGTCTTCGACGTGGCCATGGCCGGCGACGACGAGCCGGTGCCGATGCTCCAGCGCGCCGCCCTTGGACGGGTCCGGGCCGAGCCCGACCCGCGCCGCAAGCTGGCCCTGTACGGGGACTTCGTCGCCGAGGTCTCCCCGCGCCACGTCCCCATCCAGCTGCTGGCCCGCGCCGCCGCGGCCACCGACCCCGAGGCGGCCGGCGTCTGGGACCAGCTCCAGGCCGAGCGGCTGACCGGCATGACGATCTTCGCCAGGGCCCTCCACGAGGAGGGCCACCTGCGCCCGGACGTCTCGGTGGAGGAGGCCCGCGACCTGCTCTGGAGCCACAACTCGCCGGAGCTCTGGGACCTGCTCGTGCTCCAGCGGGGCTGGACGCCCGAACGGTACGGCCGCTGGCTGGCCGCCACGCTGACCGCCGCGCTGTTGCCCTAGGAGCCGGAGCGGCGGACCGGGCGGGTCAGCGGGTAGCCGTGGCGGATCGCCACCAGCCTTCCCTGTTGGTCGCCTTGCCCGCTTGGAACCTCGCCGCCGGAGAGGTCGCTCGGGTGCGGTGGAACTGGTCCGGCGGCGGTGCGGCGACGCGCCGCCGGACCAGGCCTTGGGCTAGGTGACCCGGCGCCTGCCTCGGCCGGTCACCAGCCGGTAGAGCACGAGCAGGATGACGGCACCGATGATGGCGGTCAGCCAGGTGCTGAGGTCGAAGAACTCGTCGAGGGTGTCGTTGCCGAACAGCACCTGGGCAAGGAACCCGCCGAGGAGCGCGCCGACGATCCCGACGATGATGGTGACGATGATGCCGCCCGGGTCGTCGCCGGGCAGGATCGCCTTGGCGATGGCCCCCGCGATCAGGCCGAGCACGATCCAACCGATGATGCCCATGCCGTGGTTCCTCCCGCGTCAGTGGACGATGACGCAGATCTAGACCTCGCCGGCATCCGGTTGGTTTCAGGGCCGCGGGCGCTCCTGGTGAGATGCTAGGCGGGGACTCGACCGGGTAGTTGGAGAGGACGATGCCCACCGCAGCCGACACCACCGCCCTCCAGGAGGCCCTGACCGGCCTGGCCGGGCAGGTGGCCGTGGCCACGCCCAGCGCGCCCGTTCCGGGCGACCTCGGGCCGGCCCGGCGGCGCCGGCTGGCCTGGCACCTCGACGACTACCTGCTGCCGCGGGTCCGCGACCTGGAGGCGCCGCTGGTCTGCATCCTGCTCGGGTCGACCGGGGCCGGGAAGTCGTCGCTGCTCAACGGCCTGGCCGGCGCGGCCGTGAGCCCCAGCGGGGTGGTGCGGCCGACCACCATGCGGCCGGTCGTGCTGCTCGCCCCCGGCCAGGTCGACGCCTTCATGGCCGGCAAGGTGCTGGCCGCCCTGGCCGACGCCGACCGCCTCCAGCTGGTCGTCCACGACCGCGCCTTCCCCGAGATCGCCCTGGTCGACGCGCCCGACGTCGACTCGGTCGAGGCCCAGAACCGTCGCACCGCCGAGGAGCTGCTGCAGGCGGCCGACCTGTGCCTGTTCGTCACCACCGCCCAGCGCTACGCCGACTACGTGCCCTGGGAGTTCCTGCGCCAGGCCAAGGCCAGGGGGGTGCCGCTGCTGGTGGTGGTCAACCGGCTCCCCCGCCGCGAGGCCGACCAGCGGGCGGTGCTGGACGACGCCCGCAGGCGCTTCGAGGAGGCCGGCCTGGGCACGGCCGGGCCCGGCGGCCACGACCTGCCCCTGCTCGGGGTGGTCGAGGGGGCCCGCGACCCGGCCACCGACGGCCTGGAGGCTGCCGCCATCGAGCCGGTGCGCCGGGCCCTGGCCGACCTGTCGGCCGACACCGCCGCCCTGACCGCGGTCAAGGCCCAGGCGCTCCGGGGCGCCCTGGCCGGCCTGCCCGCGGCCGTGGCCGAGGTCGCCGGCGACCTGGAGGCGGACCGGCGCCGGGCCGCCGCCCTGCGGGCCCCGGTGGAGCGGGCGTACGCGGCCGAGGAGGAGCGGCTCCAGGACCGGCTGGCCGGCGGGGAGTTCCTCCGGGGCGAGGTGATGCGCTCCTGGCAGGAGTTCGTCGGGGTCGGCGACGTCGGCCGCTGGCTGTCGACCGGGATCGGGCGGGTCCGGGCCTGGATCTCCCGCCACCTCCAGCCGGCCCGGGGCGCCCCCGAGCTCCAGCGCACCAAGGAGCAGGCGTTCGAGGAGCTGGTCGGGGCGCTGGTCCGGCACGCCGACGTCGCCGCCGGCAACGCCGCCACCGCCTGGGCGGCCGACCCGGCGGGGGCGCTGCTGCTGGAGGCCAACCCCGGGCTGTGGGGGCACGGCCCGGAGCTGGAGGCCGACGCCCGGGCCCAGCTCACCGAGTGGCTGACCCGGCTGACCAAGATGGTCGAGGAGCGCGGCCACAGCCGGCGGGCGTTCGCCTTCGCGGCCTCCCTGGGCGTCAACGCCATCGGGGTGGTGGCCATGCTGGCCGTGTTCGCCCACTCGGCCGGCCTGACCGGCGGCGAGGTCGCCATCGCCGGCGGCACGGCCGTGATCAACCAGAAGCTGCTGGAGGCCCTGATCGGCGAGGCGGCCGTGGCCGACATCATCCGGGCCGCCGAGCGCGACCTCCGCCGCTCCCTGCGCTCCATCCTTGAGGCCGACGCCGGCCGCTTCCTGGACCTGCTCGCCCCCGCCGGCGAGGGCCCCGAGGCCCTCGGCGCGGCCGGCGAGGGCCCCGAGGCCCTCGGCGCGGCCGCCGACCGGGTCCTGGCCGAGGCCGAACGCCTGATCGCCAGCCTGAGCGGAGAGCCAACCGGTGGGTAGCCGGAGCGATCTGGGCGCGTGCCTGGAGGGGCTGGAGCGGGTGGCCGAGGCGGCCGAGCGGCTCGGGCTCGACACCGGGCCGGCGCGCGAGACGCTGGCCGACGCCAGGACCCGGCTCGGGTTCCCGGGGACGGCGTTCGTGTGCGCCCTGGCCGGCGGCACCGGCGCCGGCAAGTCGAGCCTGCTCAACGCCCTCGCCGGCCAGGAGGTGAGCCGCCCCGGGCCGACCCGTCCGGTGACCGCCGAGCCGGTCGCCTGGGTGCCGGCCGACGCCGCCGCCGAGCTCGGCCCGCTGCTGCGCTGGGTCGGGGTCGACAAGGTGGTCAGCCACCACGATCCCGCCTTCACCGACCTGTGCCTGCTCGACCTGCCCGACTACGACTCGGTGGAGGCCCGCCACCGGGCCACCGTCGACCAGGTCCTGCCGCGGGTCGACGCCGTCTGCTGGGTGCTGGACCCGGAGAAGTACAACGACCGGGTGCTGCACGAGGACTACCTGCGACCGCTGGCCCACCATGCCGACCGGGCCGCGTTCGTGGTCAACCGGCGCGACGTGATCGGCGACGCCCGCCAGGTCACCGCCCTCACCACCGACCTGCGCCGCACCCTCGAGGGCGACGGCATCTCCGGCCGCCCGGTGTTCGTCGTCTCCGCCGACCCGCCCGACGGGCACGACCACGGCGAGCTGGCGGCCCTGCGGGCCTGGCTGTCGGAACGCCTCCAGGCCAAGGCGGTGGTGACCGAGCGGCTGGCCGCCGAGGCCCGCCAGCGCGGGGTCGAGCTGGCCCGCCAGGCCGGCCTGGAGGGCGAGGCGGCGAGGCGGCCGCTGGTCGGCGACACCGCCCGCCGGGACGCGCGGCGGGCGGCGGTGGCCGCGGCCCGCTCGGCCGTCGACGTCGAGGGGGTGCGCCGGGCCTGCCGGCGCCGCACCCTGGCCGAGGCCCGGGCCGCCGGTGCCGGCCCCCTCGGCCGGCTGCTGGCCGCCGTGGCCCGGGCCCGCGGCGCCGGCGATCGTGGCCCCGCCTCGGCCCGCTCGATCGACCCGGTCGCCTACGCCCGCGCCTGGCGGAGCCGCTCGACCCTCAGCCGCACCGTCAACCCGGTCCACGACCTGCTCCGCCGGGCGGCCACGGCCGCCCCTCCGGCCCTGCGGGCCGAGGTCATGGGCCTGGCCAGGCCCGAGCGGCTGGAGGAGCGCGTCACCGACGCCATCGACGGGGCGGTGGCCAGGGGCACGGTCGACCACGCCCGACCGCCCCGCTCGTTCCTCTGGCCCCTCATCGGCGTGCTCCAGACCCTGGTCACGGTCGCCTTCGCCGCCGGCCTGCTCTGGTACCTCACCCTCTACCTGGCCGGCCGGGCCCAGGCCGACCTCCCCGACCTCCCGACCGTCCGCGACGTCCCCGTCCCCCTCGTCCTGGTGGTCGGCAGCCTGCTGGTCGGCTGGCTGCTGTCCCGCCTGCTGTCGGCCAGCGCCCGCCGCGCCGGCCGCCGCTGGGCCGACCGCCTCACCGGCGACCTCGACGCCACCGTCGCCACCGAGGTCGAGGCGGCCATGTCCGAACCCCTGGCCGAGCTCGAGGCGGCGCGCTCGGGACTGCTGGTGGCCCTCTCGGATCTGCGGGATTCCTGTTAGGCGGCCCGCTCGGCGTCGCCGGGGAGGGCCGGGGAGCGCTCGACCCGACCCCGCCGGGCGGTGAAGGTGGCCACGGCGGCGGCCAGGACGCAGGAGACCCCGGAGAGGAGCAGGATCGAGCGGGGACCGAACTGGCCGGCCAGCCAGCCGCTGAGGAGGCCGCTGGGGAGGCTGGAGCCGAGCAGGACGAGGCCGAACAGGCTCATCACGCGGCCGCGCTTCTCGGGGTCGGAGGCGAGCTGGACGGTCGAGTTGGCCGTGGCCACGAAGGCCAGGCTGGCCGCGCCGATGGGGAACAGGACCGCCGCCTCGACCAGGATGGTGGGGGCGGCGGCGGCCGCGAACGACAGCACGCCGAAGGCGGCCACCGACCCGACCAGCAGCAGCCGCGAGGGCCGGCCCCGACGGGCCACGGCCAGGGCGCCGACGACCGAGCCGGCGGCCATGATGGCGGCCAGGGCCCCGTAGGCGCCGGGGCCGCCGTCGAAGGCGAACCGGGCCAGCAGCGGCAGGGCCACCCGGTAGTTGAGGCCGAACATGCCGACGACGGCCACCAGCAGGACGGTCGAGCGCAGCACCGGGGTCGCCCAGACATAGCGCACGCCGGCCCGGATCTGGCCCCGGCCCCGCTCCTCGCCGGGCCGGCGGTACAGGCGGTCGGGGTCCATGGCCAGCAGGCCGCCGATCATGGCCAGGTAGGAGACGGCGTTGATGAAGAAGGCGGGGGCGATCCCGACCACCGCGATCAGCACGCCGGCCGCGGCCGGGCCGAGCACGCGGGCCGTGTTGAAGCTGGCGCTGTTGAGCCCGACGGCGTTGGCGACCCGGTCGGGCCCGACCATCTCGCTGACGAACGCCTGCCTGGCCGGCATGTCGAAGGCGGTGACGCAGCCCAGCAGCAGGGCAAGGGCGTAGACCATCCACAGCCGCACCGCCCCGGTGGCGGTCAGGACCCCGAGGACCAGGGCGAGCGCGGCCATGGCCGAGTTGGCCGCCAGCAGCAGGCGGCGCTTGTCGACCCGGTCGGCGACCAGTCCCGCCCAGGCCCCGAGCACGAGCATGGGGGAGAACTGGAGGGCGATCGTGATCCCGAGCGGCAGGGGGGCGTCGGTCAGCCGCAGGACCAGCCAGTCCTGGCCGACCTGCTGCATCCAGGTGCCGGTGGAGGAGACGAGATGGCCGACGAAGAACAACCGGAAGTTGCGCACGCCAAGGGATCGGAAGGTGCGCAGCCGGGGTCGACCTCCAGGCCAGACGGGATCAGGGGCTGGCGTCCATGCTAGCAGCGACCTCCCCGAGCACCGCGACCATCTCGGTGTCGGCGTGGTCCAGGTGCTGGACCATGACCCGGCTGATCCCGGCCGCCTCCAGTCCCCGGAGCTGCTCGACGACCTGGCCGACGGTGCCGAGCAGCCAGTTGGGCTTGGCGTCGATCACCTCGGCGACGCTGTCGCCGCTGCCGGTGACGGCCAGGACCCGCCCGACCCGCTGCTCGACCTCGGTCTGGTCGCGGCCGACCACGCCGGTGGTCATCAGCGACATGCGGGCCGTGCCCGGGTCCCGGCCGGCCTCCCGCCAGGCGTCCAGCTGCCGCGCCCGCCGCTCCGGGAGCTCCTCCATGGGGATGCCGGTGACGTTGTACTCGTCGGCGAAGCGGGCCGCCAGGGCCAGGCTCTTGGGCCCGGCGCGGCCGCCGACGAGCAGGGTCGGGCGCGGGCGCTGCACCGGCTTGGGCAGGAGGCGCAGGTCCTGTATCTGGTAGTGACGGCCCTGGAAGGAGAAGCTGTCCTCGCTCCAGGAGCGGGTGACGATCTCCAGCTGCTCGGCCAGCCGCTCCATGCGGACAGGGGTGGCCGGGAACTCGAAGCCGTGGGCGCGGTGCTCGCCCTCGTGCCAGCCGGCCCCCAGCCCCAGCTCGACCCGGCCGCCGGAGATGTGGTCGACGGTGACCACGTTCTTGGCCAGCACGGCCGGGGGCCGGAAGGTGGCCGGCGAGACCAGCGTGCCCAGGCGGATGCGACTGGTCCGGGCGGCCAGCCCGGCCAGGGTGGCCCAGGCGTCGAGCGAGCCCCGGTCGGGCATGCCCAACAGCGGCCCGTAGTGGTCGGAGCGGAACAGGCCCTCCAGCCCGTGCTCCTCGCACGCCCCGGCCAGGGCGAGCCACTGCTCCCAGGTGACGTCCTCCTGGCCCTCGATCATCAGGCAGACCCGCATGCGGAACCCCTCCTCGGCTACTGACGGCCAACGGACAGTACGATGCCCGCCATGCCGAAGGCACACGCGAACGGGGCCGAGATCGAGTACGAGGCCGTCGGCGACCCGGCGGGGCGCCCGCTGCTGCTCGTCCAGGGGCTGGGGGCGCAGCTCATCTCCGTGGAGGACGGGCTCTGCCAGGAGCTGGCCTCGCGCGGGTTCCTGGTCCTCCGCTACGACAACCGCGACGCCGGGCTGTCGACCTGGTTCGACGACGCCGGACCGGTCAACCTGGCCTCGATCTGGGCCGGCGACCACGCCACGCTCGCCTACACCCTCGAGGACATGGCCGACGACGCCGCCGCGGTGCTGGACGCGGCCGGGGTCGCGGCCGCCCACATCGCCGGCATCTCGCTCGGGGGCATGATCGCCCAGCTGCTGGCGACCAGGCACCCGGCACGGGTGCGGTCGCTGGCCTCGATCATGTCGACCACCGGGGACCGGGCCGTCGGCCGGCCCAGCGGCGAGGCGGCCAGCGTGCTGCTGTCGGCGATGCCGGCCGAGCGGGAGGCGTTCATCGAGCAGGTGGTGGCCAACGCCCGGGCCATCAGCGCCGGCACGGCCTTCCCGTTCGACGAGGAGGCGGTGCGGCGCGGGGCCGCCCGCGGCTATGACCGCGCCTACCACCCCAAGGGGACCGGGCGGCAGTTCGCGGCCATCCTGGCCGCCGGCGACCGGACCGCGGCCCTCGGCCAGATCCGGGTGCCGACGGTGGTCGTCCACGGCGACGAGGACCAGGTCATCGGCATCAGCGGCGGCGAGGCCACGGCCGCGGCCATCCCCGGGGCCCGCCTCCTGGTCGTCCCCGGTCTCGGCCACGAGCTCCCGCCCGGGTTCTGGCCGGCCCTGGCCGACGCCCTGGTCGAGAACGCCGACCGCGCGGACGGCGCCGCCGGTGGGTGAGTGGGGGGTCCGGGGGGCTCATGCGGCCGGAGGCGGTAGCCCTCCGGGAGACGATTTGCGGGTGCTGTTCGTGGCCCACGCGTTCCCGCGGAGCGTGGACGACCTGACCGGGGGGTTCCTGCTGCGGCTGGCCGTGGCCCTGCGGGCCGAGGGGGTCCAGGTGGCGGCCGTCGCGCCGGCGGCCGAGGGGCTGGCCGCGGCCGAACGGCTCGGCGGGGTCGCGGTGCGCCGCTACCGCTACGCGCCCGCCCGGGCGCAGCGCCTCGCCTACGCGGGCGAGATGCACCGCCGGGCGGCCAGCCCCACGGGGGCGCTGGCCCTGGCCGGGCTGCTCGGCGCCGGCGCCCTGGCCGCGCGCCGGGCCGGTCGGGGGGCCGACCTGGTCCACGCCCACTGGTGGTTCCCGGCCGGGGTCCAGGCCCTGGCCGCCCGGACCGGGCTGCCGCTGGTCACCACCTTGCACGGCACCGACGTGCGCCTGGCCCGGACCCGCCCGGCGGCCCGGGCCGCCTGCGCCCGGGTGCTGCGGGCCTCGGCCCGGGTGACGGCCGTGTCCGGCTGGCTGGCCGGGCAGGCGGCCGGGTTCGCCCCCGGCCTGGACCCCCCGGTCACGGTCGCCCCCATGCCCGTCGACGACCTCGCCTTCTCCCCGGGGCCGGGCGACCGGCCCCGGGACGAGCTGCTGTTCGTCGGCCGCCTCGACCGGCAGAAGGGCGCCGAGGTGGCGCTGCGGGCCCTGGCCGGGCTGACCGGGCCGGCGGCCGGCCTGCCCCTGCGGGTCGTCGGCGCCGGCCCCGAGGAGGCCGCCCTGCGCCGCCTGGCCGGCGAGCTGGGCGTGGCCGGCCGGGTCCGCTGGGACGGCCAGCTCCCTCAGGCCGAGCTGGCCGGCCGCTACCGCCGGGCGGCCGCCCTGGTCGTGCCCGGCCGGGACGAGGGCCTTGGCCTGGTCGCGGTCGAGGGCCAGCTGTCGGGCGCCCCGGTGGTGGCCGCCGCCTCCGGCGGCCTGCTCGACGTGGTCGCCGACGGCCGGACGGGGCGGACCTTCCTCCCCGGCCGGCCCGACGCCCTGGCCAGGGCCCTGGAGGCGGTCCTGGCCGACCCGGCCGGCACGGCCCGGATGGCCGCGGCGGCCCGGGAGCTGGCGGCGGCCCGGTTCGGCGCCGCCGGGGCGGCCAGGACGTACGCGGCCGTCTACGCCGACGCCCTGGCGGGGGTCCGGGAGGGGCGGCGCGGCCGCTAGCTCTGCTGCTCCTGCCGCGCCGCGTAGGCGATCGCGCCGGCGCGGTTGCGCACGCCCAGCTTGGCCAGGACGTTGCTGACGTGGTGGGCGGCGGTCTTGCGGCTGATGAACAGGCGCTGGGCGATCTCGGGGTTGGACAGGCCGAGGCCGACCAGCCGCAGCACCTCCTGCTCGCGCCTGGTCAGCACCCCGACGCGCTTGGGGCCGGTCCGGCCCGGGGCGCCGAGGGAGCGGAGCAGGGCGTCGGCCGCGTCGGCGTCGCCTCCGGCTCCCAGCTCCTCGAACGCGGCCAGGGCGCTCCTGGCCTCGGCGACGGCCAGCTCGGGATTGGCGCCGGCCAGGGCACGGGCCAGCTCCAGGCGGGCCAGGGCCGTCTCGTGGGGGAGGTCGGCGTGGGCGAACAGCTCGAGGGCCCGGCCCAGCAGGCGCCTGGCCTCGTCCGGGTGGCCAGCGGCGGCGGCCACCCGGGCCGCGGCCTGGGCGGCCAGGGCGGTCATCTGGCCCTGGCCGGCCCCGGCGTCCTCGGCCAGCCGGGCCAGGCGGGCCGCCGAGGCCTCGGCGGCGTCGAGGTCGCCGAGGGCGAGCCGGGCGACGACCAGGGTCTCGAGGGCGGCCGCGGCCCGGAGGTGGCGCTCGCCGTGGGCGGCGGGCCGGCCGTCGTCCTCCAGGGCGCGCTCCAGCAGCCCGGCGGCGATCGACGGCTCGCCCCGGGCCAGCCGCAGCCGGGCCGCGGCCCGGGCCGCCGTCCGGCCGCCGGCGCCCTCGGGCAGCAGCTCCTCGGCCTCCTCCAGCCGCCCCTGGCGCAGGCGCAGGTCGGCCAGCCGGGCCAGGGCCTCGGCGTGGGAGGCCGGCCCGGCCCCCTCGGCCATGCGGATGGCGGCCAGCAGCTCCCGCTCGGCCTCGTCCCAGCGGCCCTTGGCGACCAGGACGCCGCCGTACAGGGTGCGGCAGCGGGCGTACAGGAACGGGCAGCCGTAGCGGTCGATGAACCGGTCGGCCACCTGGCACCACTGGGTGGCCCGGCGCAGGTCGCCCACGAGGTCGCAGGCGACCAGCATGTCGCAGCAGGCGGTGACCACGGTGTCGAGCCGGCGGCGCTCGCCGCCGAGGGTGCCGGCCATGGCCTCGTCGATCAGGGCCAGGCCCTCGTCGGCCCGGCCCTGGGTGACCAGGGTCAGTCCCAGGTCGCCGAGGGCGCACAGCTCCAGGTCGGGGTCGCCGGTGACCCGGGCCAGCTCCAGGACCCGCTGCTGGAGCTCGCGGGCCCTGGCGGGATCCGGGTCCAGGTAGCCGCGCAGCAGCCACAGCCAGCCCTGGAGCGGGTTCGGGTCGGCGTCGGCCACGAGCCGCTCGGCCCGGGCCAGCCAGCCGCCGGCGGCGGCGTGGTTGCTGAAGTTGGCGATCCAGGTGACGCAGAGGCTCATGGCGGCCACGGCGGCCGCGACGGCGTCGCCGGCCTCGCGGAAGCCGGTGTAGGCCCGCTCGGTGTGGGCGACGCTGGCCCGGGTCTCGCCCAGCCACCACAGGGCGGTCCCCATGCCGTCCAGGGCCTCCGGCGTCTCCTCCTCGGCCAGGGCGGCCGCGAAGGCCGCGCGGGCCTCCTCCCACCGGCCCGCCTCCAGGGCGGCGCGCCCGGCGGCCAGCGGCTCCACGTCGGTCATGGCGCCAAGTATGGCAACCCGACCCGCCCCCGGAAATGGGGCAGCTGCCCCATGCTCGGGCCGGTCGCGGGAGGGATCGTGGGGGCGGAACGGCGACACGACCCAGGAGGTTCGCGATGACCAGCTCGGTGGAGACCTTCCAGCTCTCGGTCGAGGCGGCGGAGGTGTACGAGTCCAGCTTCGTCCCCGCCCTCTTCGCCGAGTGGGCACGCCATCTGGTGGAGGTGGCCGGGATCGCCCCCGGCCAGGCCGTGCTGGACGTGGCCTGCGGCACCGGGATCGTGGCCCGCACCGCCGCCGACCGCATGGGCGGCCAGGGCCGGGTGGCCGGCCTGGACGCCAACGAGGGCATGCTGACCGTGGCCCGGCGGCTGCGGCCCGGCATCGATTGGCGCCAGGGCGACGCGGCCGACCTCCCCTTCGACGCGGGCTCCTTCGACGCCGTCCTCTGCCAGGCGGCCCTGATGTTCTTCCCCGACCGGGCCGCCGCCCTGCGCGAGATGGCCCGGGTGGTGGCCCCCGGTGGCACCGTCGCCGTCCAGGTCTGGGACCGGCTGGAGGCCCAGGAGGGCTTCGGGGCCATGTACGAGGCGTTCGCGGAGCACCTGGGCCCGGAGGCGATGAAGCTGGAGAGCGTGTACTGGGCCCTCGGCGACCTCGACCTGATGGGGTCGCTGTTCCAGGCCGCCGGCCTGCGGGTCACCGGCGTCCGGACCCGCGTCGGCACCGTCCGCTACGGCTCGGCCTCCGAGGCCGTGGCCACCGAGATCGAGGCCACCCCACTGGCCGAGCGGATCGACCAGGACACCTACCGGCGCCTCCTGGACGTCGGCGCCGAGGCGATGCGGCCGTTCGAGGTCGACGGCGGCCGGATCGAGCTGCCGATCAGGGGCCACCTGATCACCGGCGTGGCCGACCATAGCCACCGCCGCCAGGGGTGATGACCGTGACGACGTCGCCCGCATCCAGCGGCCGGCTGACCTTCGGTGGCAGCTCCTCGCCGTTGCAGAGGTTTCGTCCAACGGCACCGGGGCCGCCGCCCTCGCGGCCTTGGGGACGGTGACGTCGTCGGTCGGTCAGCAGGGAGAGGGTCGCCGGCTCGAGCACGCGGATCGACCGGACGATGCCGTCGCCGCCTCGGTGCCTGCCGCTTCCGCCGCTGCCGACGGCCAGCTCGAACCGCTCGACCCGCATGGGGTACTCGAGCTCGAGCGCCTCGATCGGGGTGTTGAGGGTATTGCTCATGCCAGCGTGCACGCCCGAGGGCCCCGGGCCGGCGGCGCTCGCCCCCTGCCCTCCCCCGATGGTCTCGTAGTAGGTCCAGCCGCGCCCGCCGATGTTGACGTTGTTCATGGTCCCTTGCCCGTTGGCTGGAAGGTCGGCCGCCTGGGCGAGGGCGGACAGCAGCAGGTCGGCCAGTCGCTGGCTGGTCTCGACGTTGCCCGCGACGACGGCGCTGGGACGCTGGGCGTTCACCAGACTGCCCTTCGGGGCCTCGATCGTGAGCGGGGCGTACGTCCCCGCGTTGGCGGGGAGGTCGTCCGGCAGGAGCACGCGGAGGGCGAAGTAGCAGGCGGACCGGGTCACCGAGAGCGGGCAGTTGACATTGCCCGGTACGGCGTCGGCCGTGCCGGTGAAGTCGACCGTGAGCTCGTCATCGGCGATCCGGACGGCGACGCGGATGGGGATGTCGTCGTCGATGATCCCGTCGCCCTCGATCTCGCTGGCGGCGGTGTAGCGGCCATCCGGGAGCCGCCGGATGGTGTCGCGGGTGTGGCGTTCGGTGTAGGAGATGACCTCGTCGAAGGCGGCGAGGACGGTGTCGCGGCCACGGCGCCGCAGCAGCTCGGCCAGACGGCTCTGGGCGAGCTGGTTCGCGGCGATCTGGGCGCGAAAGTCCCCGCGGCGGACACGAGGGGTTCGGGTGTTGGCCAGGACGAGATCGAGCACGTCCCCGACGTACCTCCCCCCCTCGACCAGCCGCACGGGCGGGATGATCAGCCCCTCGGAGTAGATGTCACGGGAACCGGCCGGCATGGATCCCGGTTGCATCCCACCGATGTCCGAATGGTGGGCTCGGGTCACCGCATAGCCCCAGCGCTCCTCGTCGGTGCCCAGTGGCGACACCATCGTGACGTCGGGAAGGTGGTTGCCGCCGGAGTACGGGTCATTGACCACGAAGACGTCACCGGGTTGCGGGTCGCGCGCCATGACCGCGGTCACGGCCTCGGGCATGGCGCCGAGGTGGACCGGGATGTGCTCGGCCTGAGCGACCATGCGTCCATGGGCGTCGAAGAGCGCCGCCGAGCAGTCGCGCCGCTCCTTGATGTTGGAGGAGTAGGCGCTGCGCACCAGCACCGTGCCCATCTCCTCGGCGATGCCGGAAAGCGCGCTGCTCAGCACGGAGAGCGTGATCGGGTCGAGGCCGGGGCGGACGGTCACCGTCGGTGTTCCAGATCGAGCGTCCCGATCTCGTCCACGGTCGCCGTCCACCTGGGACGGATGACGAGCGTCGACTCCGCGAACTCGACCACGGCCGGCCCCTTGATCTCGCTGCCGGCGCCGAGGTCGGCGCGGTTGTGGACATCGACCTCCCGCCAACCGCCGTCGAAGCTGGCTCTCCGCCGAGCCGGGGCGGCGGCCTGGCGAGCTGGCGCCTCGTGGAGCTTGGGCTTCTCGCGCGGCACGGTGGCGACCAGCCGGAGGTTGACGAGCTGCACCGCCTCATCCTCCATCCGGTAGCCGTAGCGTCGCTCGTGCTCGGCGTGGAAACGGGCGGCCAGGTCCTCGAGATCGTCGGCGGCCACCGTGAGCTCGAACGACTGGCCCTGGTAGCGGAGATCGGCAAGCCGGGCGAGGCTGAGCCGCGTGTCGTCGGCGAGCTGCCCGCGAACATTGGCTTCGAGCCCCGCGAAGCACGCCTCGACCTCGGCCCGGTCGGCGGTCTCCAGCCCGGCCAGCAGCGGGTGCACCTGATCGTGGCGCACGTCCGAGATCGCCAGCCCGAGGGCGCTCAACACCCCGGCGGCCAGGGGGACGAGGATGCGACCGATGTCGAGCTCCTCCGCCAGCGCGCAGGCGTGGAGCCCACCGGCGCCGCCGAAGGCGACAAGCGTCAGCTCACGCGGGTCGAGACCACGTTCGATGCTGATGACGCGCAAGGCCCGGATCATCTCGGCGTCGGCGACACGGACGATCCCGCGTGCGGTCTCCTCGCTGTCCAGGCCGATCCGAGCGCCGACGCGGCGAAGCGCCGCCTCGGCCAGGCGGCGATCCAGCCGGACCTCGCCGCCGAGCTCGGCGCCGTCCGCCAGGTACCCCAGGTACAGGTTCGCGTCGGTGACCGTGGGCTCCTCGCCGCCGCGGCCATAGGCGGCTGGGCCGGGATCCGCGCCGGCCGAGGTGGGCCCCACGCGCAGGGCTTGCCCGGCGTCGACCCATGCGATCGAGCCGCCGCCGGCGCTGACCGTGTGCACATCCACCATCGGCAGCTTGATCGGCACCCCAGCCACCACCGACTCGGTCGTCGTCTGCACCGTACCTCCCAGCACGGGCGCGACGTCCGTGGAGGTGCCGCCCATGTCGAAGGTCAGGAGGTCGTGGAACCCGCTGAGCCCGGCGACCCAGGCGGCGCCGACGACACCGCCGGCCGGGCCGGACAGCAGGCAGCTGGCGGCGTACGCCGCCGCCGTCCCGATCTCGGTTGTGCCGCCCGAGGACTGCATCACCAGCGGGCTCGGAAGGCCGAGCGCCTCCGCTTCGTCGGCGAGGCGTCCCAGGTAGGCGCCGAGCCGAGGGGCCAGGTAGCTGTTGCAGACCGTGGTCGAGCAGCGCTCGTACTCCCGGAACTCGGGCAGCACCTCCGACGAGAGCGAGATGTGGACGCCCGGCAGGGCCCTGCGGAGCGACTCCCCCACCTCCTGCTCGTGCTCGGGATGGAGGAACCCGAAGAGCAGGCACACGGCAACCGCCTCGACGTCGGCGTCGCGACAGGCGTCCACGGCCGCGCGGACCGATTCCCTGTCGAGGGGGACCAGGACGCCGTCCTTGTCCATCCGCTCCCGGACGGTGAACCGGAGCTCGCGCGGGACGAGCGGGGCCGGCCGATCCCGGGTCAGGTCGTACAGCGCCGGGCGGTTCTGCCTGCCGATCTCGACCACGTCCCGGAACCCCGCGGTGGTGATCAACGCCGTACGGGCGCCACGGCGCTCGAGCAGCGCATTGGTGGCCACCGTGGACCCGTGCGCGAAGCTGGCCGCGGCCGCGACGGTGTCCCGGACGCGCTCGAGCGCGGAAACCACCCCCCGCGCCTGGTTCCGCGGCGTTGTCGGCACTTTCGCCGTGAGCAGCCTGCCGTCCACCAGCGCGACGAGGTCGGTGAAGGTCCCGCCGACGTCGACCCCCAGCCTGGCTCCGGTCATCGCCGCATCCTCCGGGCGCACACGTTCACCTCAGGTCGGCGGAATCCGGCCCTCGCCGGCCAGCTTGGCCAGGTGGGCGCGGACCGACAGCTCGGCCGCCGGGTGCAGGGCCGGGTCGACCGCGGCGTAGACCCGGGCCACGACCTCGGCCGGGGTCCGGTCGCCGGCGGCCAGGGCGGCCAGGACCTGCGCCTCGCGCTCCAGGCGGTGGGCCAGGTAGCCCTCGACCCTCGCCGTGGCGTCGGCCACCAGCGGGCCGTGGCCCGGGTAGAGCCGCTCCGGGCCGAGGTCGAGCAGCAGCCGCAGCGAGTCCAGGTAGGCGACCATGTCCCCGCCCGGCCACTCGACCACGGTGGTCCCGCGGCCGAGCACGTGGTCGCCGGTGAACACGGCCGCCTCGGCGGCCAGCTCGAAGCAGCAGTGGTCGGCGGCGTGGCCGGGCGTCGGCAGCGGCCGCAGCTCCAGCCCGGCCGCGGCCATCGGGTCGCCGGCGGCCAGGTCGGGCGCGCCCGGGGTCGCCCAGCCGGGGGCGAGGGCGGCCAGCGGCGCCCCGGACCGCCCGGCGAAGGCGCGGGCCCCCTCGGCGTGGTCGACGTGGGTGTGGGTGAGCAGCACCAGCTCGACGCCCCGCCCGCGGCACGCCTCCACCACCGCCCGGGCATGGCCCTCGTCGGCCGGCCCGGGGTCGATCACCACCGCCGTGCCCGCCCCCGGCTCGCCGACCACGAAGGTGTTGGTCCCCTCCAGCGTCAGCGGCGACGGGTTCGGCGCCAGCACCCGCGTCACCCGCGGGCTCCAGGTCTCGGTCATGTGCCGGCCGCCGGGTGGTCGGGCCGGAGCAGGGGGACCGGCACCGGATAGCGCTCGCCCCAGGGCATGACCAGGTCGGGGCCGTCGAGCACGGGCAGGATGCGCTCGACCCGGCGGCCGGTCCCGGCGGCGAGCGCCGCCTCCACGGTGCCGAAGGCCGCGAGGTCGCGGAGGGTGTAGCGGGTCGGGGGGAGCATCGGCAGGTCCTGGTCGGCCGCGGCCTCGGCCGGCGGCAGCCAGCGCTCCCGCTCCACCTCGGCCAGGTGGGCGGTGACGACGGCGTCATCCGGCAGCCCGGCGACGAAGAAGCGGGTGTTGTAGCGGCGCGGCTCGATCTCCGGCGTCACCCACCAGGCCCAGTAGCGCAGCCGGCCCGCGTCCAGCCGCACCCCGAGCCGCGCCAGCAGCTCCGCGAACCCGGCCGACCCGGCCAGCAGCTCCCGCCGGGCCGCCGCCAGCTCCCCGGCGGGCGGCGCCGGGCTGGCCAGCAGCAGCCCCGCCTCCTCCAGCGTCTCCCGGCAGGCCGCGACCACGTGTCCCCGCGCCTCCGCGACGGGCAGCCCCAGCCGCTCTGCCCACGCGGCCGGCGGCGGCCCGGCCCAGCGCGCGTCGACCCCCGGGTCGCGGTCGGCGGCGTCCACCCGCCCCCCGGGGAACACCCACAGCCCGCCCGCGAATCCCATCCCCAGCGGCCGCAATTGAACATATGCCTCCAGCCCGTCCCGCCCGTCACGGAGCAGCACCACCGTCGCGGCCGCGCTCGGCATCACCCCCACCGGGCCCTCCTCGGGTCGGGTTCGGACAGATGGATGGTACGTGCCCGGGGATGCGGACAACCGGGCGGGGTGTGGGCCACGCGCGCCGGGGTGTGGACCCGCGGTGGGGGGTGTGGACCCGCGGTGGGTGTGGACAACGCGGCGCACGCCACTCGCGGGTCGGCTATGCTCCCCCACCGGGGGGACCCGGCACCGGCGGGCGAGGTTGGAGCGCGCCCAGGGGACCCGGCACCGGCGGGTTCGGGTGCGGCACGCCCCGGGGCCCGGACGGCGGCGGGACCCGGCTGCGGCGCGACCCCGGCCGCGCACCCCGAGACCGCGCGACCTCATCCCACGCGACCCCGGCACCGCGACCCGGGCTGCGGGGCGACCCGTACTTGTCGACAATGGGGGCATGAGCACCGATCCGCGGCGGCTGCTGCCGAACATGGACGTGCTGCTCGGGCACCCGGAGCTGGTCGAGCGGGTGGCGACGTTCGGGCGGCCCTCGGTGGTCGGGGCGGCGCGGGAGGCGCTGGAGCGGAGCCGGCGGGCGGTGGGGGACGGGGCGCCGGTGCCCGGGGTGGACGAGCTGGCGGCGAGGGCGGCCCGGGCGCTGGATGCGTTGCTGGCCAGGCGGACCCGGGCCGTGGTCAACGCCACCGGGGTGGTGCTGCACACCAACCTGGGCCGGGCGCCGCTGTCGCCGGCGGCCAGGGGGGCGGTGGCCGAGGCGGCCGGGTACGCGACGGTGGAGTACGACCTGGCCGCCGGGGCCCGGGGGCGGCGGGGGGCGGCGGCCGAGGCGCTGCTGCGGGAGGCCACCGGGGCGGAGGCCGGTCTGGTGGTCAACAACGCCGCCGGGGCCCTGCTGCTGGCCCTCGGCGGGCTCGCCCGGGGGCGGGAGGTGCTGGTCTCGCGGGGGGAGCTGATCGAGATCGGCGGCGAGTTCCGGCTGCCCCAGGTCATGGAGGCGGCCGGGGTGGAGCTGCGCGAGGTCGGGACCACCAACCGTACCCACCTGCGCGACTACGCCGCCGCGGTCGGCCCCGCCACCGCGCTGGTGCTGGCCGTGCACCCGTCCAACTACCGGGTCGAGGGGTTCGCCACCCGGCCCGCCCTGGCCGACCTGGCCGCCCTCGCCCACGAGCACGGCCTGCCCCTGCTCCACGACGCCGGGTCGGGCCTGCTGGACGGCGAGCTCGGGGACGAGCCCTCGGTCGCGGGCAGCCTGCGGGCCGGCGCCGACCTGGTGCTGTTCTCTGGGGACAAGCTGCTCGGCGGCCCCCAGGCCGGCCTGGTGGTGGGCCGGGAGGAGCTGGTCGGGCGGCTGGCCCGCCACCCGCTGGCCAGGGCGGTCCGGGCCGACAAGCTGACCCTGGCCGCCCTGGAGGCGACCCTGGCCGACCACCTGGCCGGGCGGCGCGACGAGCTGCCCGTGTGGCGGGCGCTGCTGCTGACCCCGGCCGACCTGGAGCCACGGGCCGCCGCCCTGGCCGCGGCCGTCGGGCCGGCGGCGTCGCTGCGCACCGGGACCAGCGTGGCCGGCGGCGGCAGCCTCCCCGGGGAGGGCCTGGAGAGCGTCCTGGTCGAGGTCGACCCGGCCCCCGACGGCGCGGCGACCGTCCTGGCCCGCCTCCGCGCCGGCGACCCCCCGGTGGTGGCCAGGGCCGAGCGGGCCCGGGTCGTGCTCGACCTGCGCACCGTCCCGCCCGAGCAGGACCCGCTGGTGGCCCGGGCCCTGACCGCCGCCCTCGCGCCCCCAGCGGGCGGGTCCGGTCCACCGCCCGGGCAGCCCGGGCCGAACTCCCCGCCGGGCTGATGCCACACGTCATCGGGACCGCCGGGCACGTCGACCACGGCAAGTCGGCGCTGATCCAGGCCCTGACCGGGACCGACCCGGACCGGCTGGCCGAGGAGAAGGCGCGGGGGCTGACCATCGACCTGGGGTTCGCCTGGACGACCCTGCCGTCCGGCCGCGAGGTCGGCTTCGTCGACGTCCCCGGCCACGAGCGGTTCGTCCACAACATGCTCGCCGGGGTCGGCGGGGTCGGCTGTGCCCTGTTCGTGGTCGACGCCAGCGAGGGCTGGCGGCCCCAGTCGGCCGAGCACCTGGCCATCCTCGACCTGCTCGGCATCCCCGCCGGCGTGGTCGCCCTGACCAAGGTGGACCTGGTCGACGACGCGACCCGGGAGCGGGTTGCCGCCGAGGTGCGCGACCGGCTGCGGGGCACGACCCTGGACGGCGCCGCCGTGGTGCCTACCGCCCCCCCGTCCGGGCTGGGCGTGGCGGCGGTGGCGGCCGCGCTCGACGCCGCCCTCGACCGGCTGCCCGAGCCGCCCGACCGGGGCCGGCCGCGGCTGCCGGTGGACCGGGTGTTCACCATGCGGGGCAGCGGGACCGTGGTCACGGGGACCCTCTCCGGCGGGTCGCTGCGCGCCGACGGCGAGGTCGAGCTGCTCCCGGGCGGCCGCCGGGCCCGCGTCCGCGGCCTCCAGGGCCACGGCCGCCCGCTGGCCCAGGCCACCCCGGCCCGGCGGGTGGCGGTCAACCTGGCCGGCGTGGCCACCGACCAGGTGGCCCGCGGCGACCTGCTCGCCCTGCCCGGGCAGTGGGCGGCGACGGCCACCGCCGACTGCCGGCTGCGCTGCCTCGACGGCGCCCCCGCCCCGCTGCGCGGGCGCGGCGCCTACCTGGTGTACGCGGGCGCGGCCGAGACCGCGGCCCGGCTCCAGCCGCTCGACGCCACCGAGGTCCGCCCCGGTGGCGACGCCCTGGTGCGGCTGCACCTGGAGCAGCCCCTGGTCCTCGACGCCTT
>DASUPQ010000592.1 GCA_036280995.1 Actinomycetota bacterium
GACCGCTTGGGGTCCAGCGTCTCGTCGCCCCGCCAACTGGGGTCGCCGATGACGGGGTACACGATGACCTCGTTGCCGTCCTCGTCGACCCCGGCGCCGTCGCAGCCCAAGACCATGGGCAGCCGGTCAGCCGGCAGCCCCACGCCGCGCAGGCTCCACAGGTCGTGGTGGTTCAGGGACGCTGCCATGAGGCGCACCGTCGTCCAGCCGTCGGCGACCTCCGGTTCCCTGACCTGCCCTAGCTCCAGGCCCGCCAGCGGGTCGTTGGGGTCCTGACGGACTGCGGTGACGGCAAACATGGCCGTGAGCCTGGCAATCCGGGCATGCTGCCGCAAGTTCCCACCCCGCGCCCTCTACGTCCATGATCGTGAAAGGTCTTACGTCATAGGGGCCTGTTGCCTTTTGTCTCGGGCTGGCACCTCGCAAGCGGCTGGGCCGGCGCTTGGTCTGTCGTGCTCGGAAGCGAAGCGAAGCGGGGCGGGGGGCTGGGCTGGTGGGTGTTGGTTACCCGGTCTGGAACCGGGTGGCGGTGACTGCCTTGGTCGCGAGCTTGAGCAGGTTGGTGACCGCGCAGGCGAAGGACAGCTCGGCTTGCGCGGCGTCCAGGCCGCGGCGGGCGAAGCGGCGAAGCCCGCGACGATCTTTGAGCCAGGCGTTGGGTCCCTCGACCGTCGGGGCGCGCCGCTTGTAGAGGGAATGGCCCTGGGGTGTGCGCAGGCGGTGGTTCATCTTCTGCCGTGGGCTGGCATCGGCGGGCGGGTCGCCGGTGGCCGGCTCGGTCGCGGCCCGCTGGTCGATCATGTGACGTTTGGCGTCGGCGATGAGCCGGTCCGGGCCCTCGGCGTCGAGATTGGTTTGCGAGTGGTAGCCGGCGTCGCCGACCATGGTGCCGACCGTGAGATCGTCGCGCCCGGTGCGGTGAGTCAGCCGTTCGGCGGTGGCGGTGAGGTCGTCCACGGTGGGCACGAACTGTTCGACGTCGTTGGCGTCTTGGGTGGCCCGCGCGGACACGACGAACTCGTCCTCGCTGACCGCGGTCTGACAGTTGTAGCCCTGCACCCAGCCGTTGCGGGTCTTCAGCAGCCGGGAGTCCGGGTCGGTCAGGTTCACGCTGAGCCGCTCGGCTGCCTCGGTGCGGGCGGTCCCGCCGGCGGACCCGTCGCCACCGGTCCCGCCGGACTGCGCCTGCTCGACGGCCTCGGCGCGGGCGGCCTGGTAGGCGGCGCGGGCCTCAGGCACCCCGCGCTGGTTCTCGACCGGCACCGGCGGCCGCCCGCGCGGCACCCGGCCCTGGGCCCGGGTGCGCCCTGCCCGGGTCGCCCACTCGGCGTGCCGGGCGCGGGCCCCGGCCCGCCTGCGGTCAAGGCGGGCCTGGGCCACCCTGACCACGTCGGCGTTCTTCGGTGGCCGACCCGGGCGCATGGCCGAGCCGGCCGCCGCCGCCGCTTCGGCGGCCTGCTGATAGGCCCGCTCCCGTGCCGCCTGCTCCCGGCGGGCCGCCTCAGCGGCGTGGCGGCGGGTCCGCAGCTGGGCCAACGCGCGGCAGCGATCCGCTCGCCCCGGCGGGTGCGGTCGCGCACCTGCACCGGCAGCTCGTCGCCCCGCGAGCTCGCACCGAACAGGAGGTCTTCGGCCGCGTCCGTCGCCTCCAGCGTGCCCACGAACTCCTCGGCCAGCTTCCGAAGGTGCTCCTCGCTGCGATTGGCCTCCCTGCTCGCGTTCGCCGCGATCTTCGTGCCGTCGAAGGCCACCACGCCGAGCGCCACCATTCCGAGCTCGGCGGCCAGCGCCAACGACTCGGTCAACAGATCGCCCAACGCCTGCTGGTGGCGCTGACGAAACCGCGCCAGCACGGTGTGATCCGGCGCATCCCAGGCACAGATGATGCGAAACGCCACATCGGTGTGGCACAGCCGCTCGATGCGCCGCGACGAGGACTCCCCGTGCGCCATCGCGTAGACGAACAGCGTGAGCAGCATCTCCGGGTCATAGCCCCGCCGACCCGCCCCACCCAACTTCGCACGATCATGAAACCGGGAAGAATCCAGCCGCTGTGCGGCCGCGATCACGAACCACACCAAGTGATCTTCGGGCAGCCAATCGACCATCGACGGCGGCAAGAGGAACTCCTGGTCACGATCAACCGGCCGGTATGTCCTCGCCATACGAAGATCATTTCATTGCGCGCCGCGCCAAGCCAAGATCATCCCGGTTGTGTCCGGAAGCTACTTCCAAAAAGCAACAGGCCCCAGGTGGGCGCATACCTACGAAGACCCCAACGAGGCGCGAGCGTCGTGTCGAACAATGCGCTTGGTCTGCCCTGGCTGGCGATATACCAGCAGCCGATGAGGTCGGGTGCCTACGACACTGTGGCTGAGCCCGGTGTCGACCCTGAGGTGGCCGCGAGCGCCGACGAGCGGGAAGCCCACGGCGGCCGAACGCCGGAGCATCCCGCTCACCGCGTTGGAACAGGACCGACCCCTGTTGGTGCGCTCTGACGGTCGGGGCTGGTCTGGAAGACGTAGCTGCTC
>DASUPQ010000593.1 GCA_036280995.1 Actinomycetota bacterium
GTCGTATCCGGTGAGCCACTCGATCACTTGGTCCAGTTCGGCCTTGGAACGTCCTTCGCGCTCGACCTTCGCCAGGTCGTGGGGATAGACGACCGGGGCCACGACGTGACTCTCTTCGCCAGCGGCGGGTCACGGACGAAGGGCACCCTGGTGTCACCGTTGGAGGAGACGCCGAAGCTGGCCGATATGGGCGTGAGCGTCACCGACGACACCATCCACACCCTGTCGGCCTACCCTCGATTGTTCGTGCGGCCCCGTGCCGAGGGGCCGCGCGTCCGCGTAAAAGCCCTCCTGACCTGGGAGAATGCGAGTTCTCAAGCTTGCATCGACCAGGGAAGAAGGGCTCCTTGAAGGTACATCGTAGCCAGTCGGTCCGGCATGTGAAGGTGACCACCGACGGTGAGGGCGTGGCGTCGCACGCCGGCACCGTCCTGTTGGCCGAGATGGCGGACCGCTCGGGACTGACCAGGGCGCTGTCGGTGGCCATGGGCGACTGCGGCATCTCCTGGCACACGCATGACCCCGGCGTAGTGCTCACCCATCTGGCCGTGACCATCGCGGACGGGGCCGACTGCCTGTCGAAGCTGGCGGTGCTGAGGAACCAGGAGGCGTTGTTCGGCCCCGTCGCCTCCCACCCCACGGCGTGGCGGGCGGTGGAGGCGGTCGCCGCGGTGGAACTGGCCGGCATCGACGCGGCCCGGGCGACGGCCCGGGAGCGGGTGTGGGCCGCCGGCGGCGCACCGGCGAGCGTCACGCTCGACTTCGACGCCACCCTGGTCGATGCCCATTCGGAGAAGCAGTGCGCGAAGCCGACCTACAAGCGGGGCTTCGGCTTCCATCCTCTCGGCGTCTGGTGCGACGAGACCACCGAGTTCCTGGCCGGCATGCTCCGCCCGGGCAACGCCGGGGCCAACGCCGCCGCCGACCACGTCAAGATGCTCGACGGCGCCATGGCCCAGCTGCCGCCGGAGTGGCGGGCCGGCCACGCTCCCGGCGACGACCCGGCTGGCGTGGCGCACCCCATCCTGGCCCGGGCCGACTCGGCCGGGGCCACCCACGGCTTCGTCGATGCGTTGGTGGCCCGCAACATCGGCTTCTCCATTGGCTTTGACGTGGACGGCCGGGTGCGCGACGCGCTGATGCTGGTCCAGGAGGAGGACTGGGCCCAGGCGGTCGAGGCCGACGGCCGGGTGCGCCCGGGGGCATGGGTCACCGAGCTCACGGGCCTGGTCGACCTGAGGACCTGGCCCGCCGGCGTCCGGTTGATCTGCCGGCGCGAGCGGCCTCATCCCGGGGCCCAGCTCTCGTTGTTCGACACCTCCGAGGGCTTCCGCCACACCTGCTTCCTCACCGGCTCGGCTGGGGGACCGCCGCCGCTGGAGCTGCGCCAACGCCGCCATGCCCGGGTGGAGGACCGCATCCGGTGCGCCAAGGCATGCGGGCTTCGCAACTTCCCGTTCGAGGACTTCGTGCGCAACGAGGCGTGGCTGGCCATGGTCATGGTGGCCCAGGACCTGCTGGCATGGACGGCGATGCTGTGCCTCGACGGGGCACTGGCGCGCGCCGAGCCGGCCACGCTGCGCTACCAGCTCCTCCACGTCGCGGCCCGCCTCGCACGGCGGGGCCGGGACCTCTACCTGCGCATCGACGAGACCTGGCCGTGGCGTGACCAGCTCGACGCCGCCTTCGGGCGTCTCCGCACCGCCCTCTGCTGAGAGCGCCCCGGGCACGCGCCGGCCCAGAACGCCCTGCCGAGGCGCACCAACCGATCCAGCCGAAGGACCCCTGACCCGCCGCGCCTGCCCACCCGATGTCACCCACCGTGGCCGTGCTCGGCCTCGACGGGCTCGGGTCAGCTGGCCCACAAGCTGCCGGACGAACAATCAAGGCTAGCCCGGCAATCGATCGTTGCGTCCGACCGCCTGCAGCGGACCCGCCTGTCAACGGCCGTCACATTCACAGCCGCGAACGCAAAAGCACCCGCAGCTCCAAGGCTGCCGAGT
>DASUPQ010000594.1 GCA_036280995.1 Actinomycetota bacterium
ACGCCGGTCGGCCGGGCCAGGTCCCCGGGCCAGGCGGCGAGCTCGGCCGTGAAGGCCCGCACCGACGCCGGGTCGCGCAGCTCCAGGGCCAGCATGGCGCCGAACAGCAGCGCCGCCTCGCGGCTGTGCGGGTTGCCGGTCTCCGACGCCCGGGCCAGGGCGGCGTCGCGGGCCTGGGTGGCCGCGTCCAGGTGCCCGAGGAAGCCGAGGGTGTTCCCGAGCCGGCTGGTGCTGAGGACCTCGGTGGTCACGCCGTAGCGGGCCAGCCGGGCCGAGCGGCGCCCGGGGCGGTAGCGGCCGACGGCCGCCTCGAAGTGCCGCCGGGCGGCCTCGAACTCGCCTCTCCAGAAGGCGACGATCCCGAGGACGTAGTCGCCCTGGACCGCGCGCAGGTCGTCGCCGCCGGCGCGCAGCCGCTCCCCGACCCGCCGCGCCGCCTCGAAGTCCCCCCTGGCCAGGCTGGCCGTGGCCGTTGAGCGCAGCAGCGGCCCCGCCGGCTCGACGCCGAGCTGGTCGGCCAGCTCCAACCCCCGCCGCTGCACCCCGGCGAGCCGTGGCGAGCCGTACCCGTCGACCACGCCGAGGGGTCCCTGGAGGCGGGTCAGGACCTCCAGCTCGCGCTCCTGGCGAGCCCGGGTCGGCGGCGGCGCCTCCAGCAGCCGCAGGGCGCGCTCCAGCAGGCGGACCGCCTCGGCGTAGGCCGGCAGGCGCTGGGCGGCGGCGGCCGCCTGCTCGTACCAGCCGACCGCCTCGGCGGCCTGGCCGGCGCGCTCGTGGTGGGCGGCGACCTGGGCGGCCACCGGCGCCGGGTCGCCGGCGTGCAGCCGTTCCAGGGCCCGTGCCACCAGCAGGTGGGTGCGGCGCCGGCGGGCCGGGCTGAGGCCCAGGTAGGCGACCTCCCGGATCCGGTCGTGGGAGAAGTCGTAGGCGTCGGGCCCCTGGTCCCGGACCAGGCGCCGCCGCCACAGCTCGTCCAGGCCGCCGACCAGCGCCGCCTCGCCGGCCTCGCTGGCCTGGGCGAGCACGTCGGTGGAGAACTCCCGCCCGATGGTGGCGGCGACGCCGGCCAGGTCGCGGGCGGGCGCGGACAGCTGGGCCAGCCGCGACTCGATCACGGCCTGGACCTTGGGGGTGATCGGCGCCGGCTGGCCGTGCCCGCTCCAGCCGGCGCGCAGGGCCTCGACCACGAACAGCGGGTTGCCCTCGGTCTCGGCGAACAGGCGGTCCACGTCCGGGGCCTGGAGCGGGTCGCCGAGGCGCTCGGCCAGCCCGGCCGTCTCCTGCCGGGACAGCCGCCCGACCTCGACCTCGGCGACCCGCTCCAGCGCCCGCAGCCCGGTGAGGAGGTCGTGCACCGGGTGGCCGAGGTCCAGCTCCTCGCGCCGGGCGGTCGCGACCACCAGGACGGGGGCCCGCGGGTGGGCCCGGAGCAGGCAGTGGAGGAACTGCAGGGTCTCCTGGTCGGCCCAGTGCAGGTCGTCGGCGACCAGCAGGAGCGGGCCGCCGCCGGCCAGGAGGGCCCCGGCGAGGGCCTCGAACAGCCGCCGCCGATCGGGGTCGGGAGCCGGCCCGGGCGGGCCGGGGGTGGCTGGACCCTTGGCGGCCGGGGCGGCCTCCGGGAGGAGGCGGGCGAGCTCGGCCAGCTGGGCCGGGGCGAGCCGTCCGCGGTGGCCGGCCAGGGGGTCCGAGCGGAGCCAGGCGACCACCGGTCCGTAGGCGAGCGCCCCCTCCGCCGGGTACGACCGGGCCTCGGCGGTCGCCGCCCCGTGGTGCGCGCACCAGGAGCGGAACTCCTCGCCCAGCCGCGTCTTGCCGACGCCGGGCTCGCCGGTCACCAGCACCAGCCGGGCCTCGCCGGCCTCGGCGGCCCGCCACAGGTCGGTCAGGCGGGCCCGCTGGGGTCCGCGGCCGACCAGCGGAGGCCGGCCCAGCCGCCCCGCCCCCGGCGCCTCGGTGGCCGGCTCGCCCGGCGGCGGCAGCAGCGCCTCGTACGCGCGGCGGGTGGCCGCCGAGGGCTCGACGCTCAGCTCGCGCTCCAGGGCCGCGGCGCAGGCGTGATAGGCCCGGAGCGCCCTGGCCCGGTCGCCGCGGGCGTCGTGGAGCCGCATCAGGGACCGGTAGGTGGCCTCGCGCAGCGGGTCGGCCCGCAG
>DASUPQ010000595.1 GCA_036280995.1 Actinomycetota bacterium
TGCTCACGACGCCGGAGCGCTCGTACGACGAGGCTCGCCGACTCGCCGGCCGCTGGCACGGGGCCGGCCGGACCAGGTACGCCGTGACGCCGCGGTTCTCGTACTCCGCGAGCGACGAGCTGCTCGACTCGTGCGCCGCAGTGCTCAAGGACGTGCCCGACGCCTGGTTCACCTCGCACGTCAACGAGAACCTCGCCGAGGTCGCCGCAGTCGCCCAGCTGTTCGAGCAGGCCGACCACTACGTCGGCACCTACGATCGGCACGGCCTCGTCGGGCACCGCTCGGTGCTCGCCCACAACGTGCATGCGACCGATCAGGAGCTGGCGCTGCTGGGAGCCAGAGGGGCCGCGGTCGCCCACTGCCCGACCAGCAACTCGGCCCTCGGGAGTGGCCTGTTTCCCATGCGGCCGCATGTGGACCACCGGGTACGGGTCGCCCTGGGATCCGATGTGGGCGCGGGAACGGGCTTCAGCCTGTTCAAGGAAGGCCTGCAGGCCTACTTCATGCAGCAGCTGCTCGGCCCGCACGGACTCCCCCTGACCGCCACCCACCTGCTGCACCTCGCGACCCGGGCGGGTGCGCTCGCGCTCGGCCTCGGCGACACGGTCGGAGACCTGGGCGTCGGCCGGCAGTTCGATGCCGTCTGGGTGCGGCCGGGCGAGGACGCCACGCTGGCGGTCGGACTGCGGCAGGCCGCGTCGGCCGACGACGCGCTCGCCAAGATCTTCGCGCTGGCCGGTGCCGCCGACATCGCCGGCGTATGGATCGGCGGAGACATGGTCGAGGCCGGCTGAGCGCGGCCGGCGGGCGGCATGGTCGCCGAGCGGGCAAACGGCAGTCCCAACGACGCCGAGTCTTCTACCGGCTTGGTCGATGAAGGTGCGGTGCGGCCGTGGGCGCGGCTGGCGGGAGGTCGTGGGTGGAGCCGAGTTCGACTTCAGTGAGGTTTTTCGGACCGGCCGAGCCGGTGAGAGGGGACCTTGTTGCGTCGAGGCTGCGCGCGCAGGCGACGAAGTTGCAGTCGTGACGGCCGGGAAAGTGCAACTTCGTCGCCTGCGGTGGCCGGCGCCCGGATCTTGCGAGGTTGAGGTTGAGTCACGTCCTCATGCTGCGGGTCCGGATCGCGGGCGAGGTCGTCGACGACCTGCGGCAGCGAGGTGTGGCGACGCGCAGCCGCCGGCGCCGGTTGGGCTGCACACTGGGGCGTCTGGATACATCAGTTGGTCGATCAATCACCCTGGTGAGAACACCTCGCTGACGCACTCGAGGCAGCCGGTGGGTCGATGCACACCTCGATCGCCTCGTACAGGTACCGGTTGCCGCGATACTCACCCGGTGTCGCGGCCCGCTGCTGCCGCGGCCGGTGTGACCACACCAGTCGTATCGGTCACCGTGGTGATAGCGCTCACCCCCGGCGCGTACATGACCGCCGACATCCTGACTGACAACCCCACGGAGCACGCTGACACCGCCACTGCTGACCTTGTGGATAACCCGATCCGTGCGGGCGGGACTGTCGGTGGTGTCTGATCTGATGGGCTCATGGACGACCGACAGCAGCAGCTGCTGGACCGTCTCGACCCGGTGGTCGAGGCGGCCGAGTTGTTGCCCGCCGGAGAGCGGCTGGTGCTGTTGGATGCGATGATCGGGCGGCTGCACGCGGCGCAGGCCGGCGCCGCCGGGGAGCTGGCGACGGACGGATCGCTGGACGGGTCGGGGTGCAAGACGGCGGGGTCGTGGCTGCGACTGCACCTGCGCCGCGGGGTCGGGGCGCACCGGATCACCCGGCGGGCCGAGCTGCTGCCCCAGTTGCCCGGGTTCGCCGAAGCGTTCGCCGCCGGGCGGGTCACTGAGGAGCATGTGGACACCGTGATCCGGTGGGTCAAGCCGTGCGGGCTGGGCGCGGTCCAGGACCACGAGCCCACCCTGGTGCAGCTGGCCGAGACCGCGTCGCCCAGGGAGCTGGAGCAGGCGCTGAGCCTGGTGGCGGAGCTGGCGAACCCGGACCGCGACGCCGACCGGGTCGCCGCACTGGCCGACCGGTTCCTGCGGGTGCGCCGGGTCGGTGAGCTGGTGCAGGTGGACGCGATGGTCGAACCCGCGCTGGGGGAGGCGCTGCAGAGCGCGGTGCAGGCCGGCGCCACCCTGCCCAAGGGGGTGAAGCCCGGCGACGACGGGCGCACCCTGCTGCAGCGGCGCGCGGACGCGTTCGGGCTGATCGTGCTGCACGGCATCGCTACCCTCACCCACCCGGCCCCGGCCCCGGCCCCGGCCACCACGGCACCGGCCACCGGGGCGGCGGACAGTGGAA